>JBEBJW010000014.1:0-18555 GCA_040079715.1 Myxococcota bacterium
GGCCCGCCAGGACCTCCTCGACCGTCCGCCCGGTCTCGGCGGCGGCGGCGTGGTCGTGCGGGGTCGGGGTCTGGCCGAACGCGCGGGCGGCGAGCTCCGCCAGGCGCTGCCCGTCGAGCCACGCCCACCGCCGGTGGCTCCGGTACAGGTTGCGGGCCACGGTGAACAGCCACGGTCGGAGGCGGGTGTCCGGCCGGAGGCGAACGCCGTGGGCCGCGAGCCGGAGGAATGTCTCCTGCAGCAGCTCCTCCGCGAGCTCGGTCCGTCGGGTCAGCCGCACCAGGAACCCCCACACCGGACCGCGGTACGCGTCGAACACCGCGTCGAACGCCGCCGGATCGGCGCGCCGCAGCCCGTCCACCCACTCGCGTTCGGTTCGGTCCACACCCGAGCAACGCACGGCGGGCCGAATCGTGACAAGGGTCACGGGTCGCGGTCACGGGACGCCGGGTGGTGCGTTCGTGGAGGGGGGTGGGCGATGGGCTGGTTCGTCGGTGGCGGGTTCCCGATGGTGTTCATCGTGGTGTTCGGCGGGATCGCCCTGGCCGGCGCGGCGCGGTTCGCCCTGTTCCCCGCGTCCGGGCGCCTGCCGGCGGTCGCGGCGTACGCGGCGGCCGTCGTGTTCGCGGCCCTGTCCGGGGTGTGCGTCGACCTCGCCACCACCCTCCGGTCGGTCGGCGCGCTCGACGACGTCGACCCCGAGCAGCGCGCGCGGATCGTGATGGTCGGGGCCGCCGAGTCGCTGGCGCCGGCGATCCTCGGGTTCGCGATCGTCGGGGTGGTGTGCCTGATCGCGGCGATCGGGCTCCGCCGGATGCCGGCGCCCTGACCGCGGGCCCAGACGCAGGACGGCCAGACGCAGGACGGCCCGCAGAGGCAGGAGGACGGCCAGACTCGGGCCCCGGACGCAGGCGCAGGGCGACCGCCGGGCTCGGGCCCCAGACAAGGACGGCCCAGACGCAGGACCCAGACAGACGCAGGACGGCCCAGACGCAGGACGGCCCAGACGCAGGACGGTCCAGACGCAGGACGGCCCAGACGCAGGACGGCCCAGACGCAGGACGGCCCAGGGTGAACCACCCCGGGCCGTCGGGAGCAGCGCTCCGCGTGGACTACTTGGCGTTCGCGACGGCGCCGGACGCCGGGGCGGCCGCGTCGGGCTGATCCGACTTGATCCGCATCCCGTAGAACGACCGCCACACGAACACCATCGACAGCAGGACGAACCCGGCCGCGAGGGCCATCTTCAGGCCGTCGAGCTCGGGGGGCATCCCGACGCCCATCTCGACCGCGAGCAGGCCGAACAGGGTGGTGAACTTGATGATCGGGTTCATCGCGACCGACGACGTGTCCTTGAAGGGGTCGCCGACGGTGTCACCGACGACGCACGCGGCGTGCAGCGGGGTGCCCTTCTCCTTCAGGTCGACCTCGACGAGCTTCTTCGCGTTGTCCCACGCGCCGCCGGCGTTCGCCATGAAGATCGCCTGGTACAACCCGAAGATCGCGATGCTGATCAGGTAGCCGATGAAGAAGAACGGCTCGATCAGGGCGAACCCGAGGGTCGAGAAGAAGATCACCAGGAAGATGTTGAACATCCCGCGCTGGGCGTAGATCGTGCAGATCTCGACGACCTTCTTCGAGTCTTCGGTCGACGCCTTGGCCCCGACCGCGGTGTCGAGCTTGATGTTCGCCTTGATGAACTCGACCGCCCGGTACGCGCCGGTGGACACGGCCTGGGTCGACGCGCCGCTGAACCAGTAGATCACGGCGCCGCCGGTGATCAGCCCGAGCAGGAACGGCGGGTGGAGGATCGACAGGTTCGCGGTGACGACGGCCTCGCCCATCACGTGGCCGAGCGCGACGATGATCGAGAAGATCAGCGTGGTGGCGCCGACGACCGCGGTGCCGATCAGCACCGGCTTCGCGGTGGCCTTGAACGTGTTGCCGGCCCCGTCGTTCTCCTCGAGGAAGTGCTTGCCCTTCTCGAAGTCCGGCTTGAACCCGAACTTCTGCTGGATTTCAGCCTCGATGTTCGGGATCGTCTCGATCAGCGACAGCTCGTACACCGACTGCGCGTTGTCGGTCACCGGGCCGTAGCTGTCGACCGCGATCGTGACCGGGCCCATCCCGAGGAACCCGAACGCGATCAGGCCGAACGCGAACACCGCCGGCGAGGTCATCAGGTGGGTCAGCCCCGCGTCCGCCGACCCGAGCGGGTTGGTGGACACGAAGTACCCGACCGACATCAGGCCGACGATCACGAGGCCGAGCCAGTACGCGCTGAAGTTACCGGCGGTGAGGCCGGCGAGGATGTTCAGCGACGCGCCGCCCTCGCGGGACGCGGTCACGACTTCCTTCACGTGCGACGAGGAGGTGGAGGTGAACACCTTCACGAACTCGGGGATCACCGCGCCGGCGAGCGTGCCGCAGCTGATGATCGTCGACAGCTTCCACCACAGGGTGGTGTCGCCGTTCAGCGTGGGGATCAGCAGGAAGCTGATCAGGTAGGTCGACAGGATCGAGATCACCGACGTGACCCACACGAGGACGGTCAGCGGCTGCTCGAAGTCCATGTGGTCGGCGTTCTGGTACCGGCCGCGGGCCCAGGTGCTGACGAGGCCGTACGACAGGGCCGAGGTGACGACCATCATCACGCGCATCACGAAGATCCACACGAGGAGCTGGACCCGGATGATCTCGGTCGCCACGTCGTTGCCGGCGACGCTCACCCCGAGGAGGATGAACGTGATCAACGCCACGCCGGTCACGCCGTACGTCTCGAACCCGTCCGCGGTCGGGCCGACCGAGTCGCCGGCGTTGTCACCGGTGCAGTCGGCGATCACGCCGGGGTTCCGCGCGTCGTCTTCCTTGATGTTGAACACGATCTTCATCAGGTCGGACCCGATGTCGGCGATCTTGGTGAAGATGCCGCCGGCGATCCGGAGGGCCGAGGCGCCGAGCGACTCGCCGATCGCGAACCCGATGAAGCAGGCGCCGGCCAGGTGACCCGGCACGAACAGCAGGATCATCAGCATCAGCACGAGCTCGACCGAGATCAGCATCATCCCGATGCTCATCCCCGACATCAGCGGGATGTCGTAGGTCGGGAACGGCTTGCCGCGGAGGCTCGCGAACGCGGCCCGGCTGTTGGCGAACGTGTTGACCCGGATCCCGAACCACGCGACGCCGTAGCTGCCGCCGATCCCGATCAGGCTGAACAACAGGACGAGGAGCACCCCGGGAAGCCCGGACTCGAGCGGGGCGATGAACCCGAAGTACAGCGCGATGATCGAGCCGATCAGCGCCTCGAGGATCAGGATGAACCGGCCCTGGGTGAGCAGGTAGGTCTTGCAGGTCTCGAAGATCAGCTCCGAGATCTCGCGCATGCTGTCGTGCACCGGGAGGTTGCGGACCCGGACGTACATGAACGCGCCGAACCCGAGGCCGCCGAAGCACACCAGCAGCCCGAGGAGCAGCAGCGTCCAGCCGTCCAGCCCCCCGATGAACGTGACGTTCGGGTTGGCGAGGTTCGGCATCACGAGGTCGGCTTCGCTCGCGAACGCGGTCCCGGAGGCGCACAGGGCCATCACGGACGCGATCGCCGCAGCGAATCGACGCGGGTTGAGGGGAAGAGGCATGAAAACTCCAACGATTCGTGTACCGGAGCACCCCGGGCGGCGGAATCGCAGGCTCGAACGAGCGGGCGTCCGACCGGTTGGTGTTGTCGCGCCCGATCGAAAGGTCGGGAGACCTGGACCGGACGCACAACCCGGGGCCGCTCTACGCGGCGCGGGGCACGTAGCACGTTGGAGGTCGGCCCGCGAGTGGCGAGGTCGCCCGCCCCGTGAACGGCTCGGGGAGCGGCTCGTCGTCCCGAGCGGCGACCGTCCCACGAGTGAGCGACGGACGCTGCGTCCGCGCGGGCAGGGGCCGCCGTCGCCGGATCACCCGGCCAGCAGGCCGATCGACCGCGCCGCCCACTCCCAGAACAGGGCCGGCTGCACCCCGAGGGCGAGGGTCCCGATCGTGGCCAACGCGATCGACAGCCCGATCGTCTTGTCGACCTTCTCGTCCGACGTGACCGGGTCCTGCATGTACATCGTGACCACGACCCGCAGGTAGTAGTACAGCGACACCAGCGAGGCCATCACGCCGATCACCGCGATGGTCACGTCGCCCTGCGACACGGCCGCCGCGAACAGCGTGAACTTGCCGAAGAACCCGGCGGGGGGAGGGATGTCGTAGGTCGGGAACGGCTTGCCGCGGAGGCTCGCGAGCGCGGCCCACGGGTGGGTCGCCCCCATCCCGGCGAGATCGTCGATGTTCTCGGCGTCCTGCCACTCGCTGTCGTGCCCGGGGACCTCGACCTCGTGCCCCATGTACACCAGCATCATGAACGCGCCGAACGTCATGAACGTGTACACCATCAGGTACATCAGCGCGCCCGCGGCCCCGGCCGGGTTCACCGTGCCGTCCGCGTTCGCCATCGTCGCGACCGCCACCAGCGCGTAGCCGGTGTGCGCGACCGACGAGTACGCCAGCATCCGCTTCACGCTGCGCTGCTGCAGGGCGATCAGGTTGCCGAGGATCATCGTCGCGACCGCCATCCACCACAGCAGGTCGCCCCACAGCTCGGCCCGGGCCGGGAACGCGATCAGCAGCATCCGGATCAGCGCGCCCACGCCCGCCGCCTTCACGGTCACCGACATGAACGCGGTGGTGGTGGTCGGAGCGCCCTCGTACACGTCCGGGACCCACATGTGGAACGGCACGGCGCCGATCTTGAACCCGAACCCGACCAACACGAGGCCGAGTCCGAGGTCGAGCAGCGGCGTGCTGCCGTGCTGGGCGATCGCGAGCCCGATCCCCGCGAGGTCGATCGCCCCTGCCGCGCCGTACACGAACGCGACCCCCATCAGCAGGAACCCGGTCGCGAACGCCCCGGTGACCAGGTACTTGACCGAAGCCTCGTTCGACCGGGGGTTCCGGCGGGTGATCCCGGTCAGCACGTACAGGGCGAGCGACAGGATCTCGAGGTTCAGGAACATCATCAGGAAGTCGTTGCTCGCCACGAGCAGCATCATCGACGCCGCGCTGGTCAGCACCAGGGCGTAGTACTCCCCGAACGCGATCCGGCGCCGACGGGTGTCGACCTCCGCCCCGACGAGCAGCAGCCCGGTCGCGGCGAGGATCGCGACCGACAGGAACGCCGCGAGATCGTCGAGGACCAGCGCCCCGCCGAACGCGCGGATCGCCGGCGCGGCCGACACCAGGCGCTGGGTCAGCAGCCCGGCCGGGATCGCGATCCCGACCAGCGACAGCAGGACCAGCAGGCTCCGCCGGGTGCCCGGGCGGAGCGCGATGTCGAGGCCGACCACCAGCAGCGCGGAGGCCAGGACCACCAGCGCCGGAGCGAGGGCAGCCCAGTCGGACGACGTGACGTTCATGGCGCGGTCTCCGCGGATGCCGTCTCGAGCGGCTTCAGGTCCTCGACGATGTGGGCGACCGGGCCCTCCGTCAGCGCGAGCCACGGACCGGGGACCATCCCGATCGCGATCGCCAGCGCGACCAGCGGCACCAGGGTCACGAGCTCGATCGGCTCGGTGTCTCGGAGCTTGGCCCACTTGTCGGACACGGTGCCGAAGAACACGTTCCGGTACAGGGTCAGCATGTACACCGCGCCGAGCACGACCCCGAGCGCGCCGACCACCGTCTGGACCGGGAAGTTCCGGTAGGCCCCGACGAGGATCAGGAACTCGCCGACGAACCCGTTCAGCCCGGGCAGCCCGATCGACGACAGGGTCACGATCAGGAACAGCGTCGCGTACACCGGCATCACCTTCGCGAGGCCGCCGAAGTCCTTGACCCCGCGGATGTGCGTCCGCTCGTAGATCACGCCGACCAGGAGGAACAGCGCCCCGGTCGAGATGCCGTGGTTGATCATCTGGAGCACGCCGCCCTGCGCGCCCTCGACCGTGCCGGAGAAGATCCCGAGCATCACGAACCCGAGGTGGGCGACCGACGAGTACGCGATCAGCTTCTTGATGTCGGTCTGGGCCATCGACATGAACGACCCGTACACGATGCCGATCGCCGACAACCACATGATCGGCGACGCGAACGCCACCGCCGCCTCGGGGAAGAACGGGATCGCGAACCGGAGGAACCCGTACGACCCCATCTTCAGCAGCACCCCGGCCAGGATCACCGACCCGGCGGTCGGCGCCTCGACGTGCGCGTCGGGCAGCCAGGTGTGGAACGGGAACATCGGGACCTTGATCGCGAACGACAGCGCGAACGCAGCGAACAGCCAGTACTGCTCGGTCGCGGACAGCTTCGGCAGCAGGTCCTGCAGGGCCGCGATCTCCATCGTCCCGCCGGCGTGCCACGCGTACAGGATCGCGACGAACATCAGCAGCGAGCCGGCCATCGTGTACAGCACGAACTTGACCGACGCGTAGACCCGGCGCGGTCCGCCCCAGATGCCGATCAGCAGCGCCATCGGCAGGAGCATCACCTCCCAGAACACGTAGAACAGGAACAGGTCGGCCGCGGCGAACACCCCCATCATGCCGGTCTCGAGGAACAGCAGGGCGAGGAAGAACCCCTTCGGGCGGACGTGCACCGCGTCCCACGAGCACAGGATCGCCATCGGCGTCAGCAGCGCGGTCAGCACGATCATCAGCAGCGAGATGCCGTCGATCCCCATCCGGTACCGGATGTGAAGCAGCTCGATCCAGGGATGATCCTCGACGAACGCGAGGGCCGGCGCGACCGGCGGCTCGAACTGCCACAGCAGCCCGAGCGCGATCGCGAGCACCACCACCGACGTGGCGAGCGCGCCCCCCTTGACCTCTCGGTCACCCGGCACGAACGCGAGCGCGAGCCCGCCGATCGCCGGCAGGAACGTCAACATCGAAAGGTACGGGAAGTTACCCACGGACCACCATCCACAGCAGCACCGCCACCGCGCCCACCAGCGTGGACGCGGTCGCGACGCTGACGACACCGACCTGGGTGTACTGCGCGACCACGCTGCCCCACAGCACGCCCTTGCCCGACCCCTCGACCACCTGTCCGTCGATCGCCCACCGGTCGACCCACTGGAACGTCTGCCGCGCGATCCACCCGACCGGGCGGATCACCACCCAGTCGTACAGCTCGTCGACGTAGAACTTGTTCGCCACGATGTCGTACGGGATCCGCCCGACCCCGGTGACGAACGCCTCGACCGCGTCGCGCTTCGTCAGGTACACGAACCCGCCGAGCCCGATCCCGATCGTGGCCACCAGCACCGACACCACCCGCGCCACCCACACCGAGTGGTGCATCGCCGCCTCGGCCGCCTCCCCTTCGCGCCAGCCCGGGACCGACCACATCGGCTCGAGCAGGTGCTCGAACGGGTGGGCCAGGGCGCCGCCGATCACCGACAGTCCCGCCAGGAACACCAGGACCGCCATCATCGTCCAGTGCGGCCTGTGGAGGTGGCGGTGGCTGTCGTACGGCTTGCCGAAGAACGTCAGGACCACGAGCCGCGTCGTGTAGAACGCCGTCAGCAGCGCCGACAACACCAGCATCCCGAACACGAGCCACCACAGCCCGCCCTCGTGGCCGGTCTGGAGGTGGACCGCGGCGAGGATCTCGTCCTTCGAGAAGAACCCGGACAGCGGCGGGACCCCGGCCAGCGCCAGCGCGCCGATCCCGAACAGGATCGCCACCGGCCGCAGGTCGTGCCACAGGCCGCCCATCTTGCGCATGTCCTGCTCGTGGTGCATCGCGTGGATCACGGTGCCGGCCCCGAGGAACAGCAGCGCCTTGAAGAACGCGTGCGACACGACGTGGAACATCCCGGTGGTCCACACCGTGGTCGCCATCCCGCAGAACATGAACCCGAGCTGCGACACGGTCGAGTACGCCAGCACCTTCTTGATGTCGGTCTGGGCGACCGCGATGATCCCGGACAGCAGCGCGGTGGACGCCGCGACGACCGCGATCACCTGGCACACCTCGGGCAGCAGCACGTACAGGAAGTCCATCCGCCCGACGAGGTACACGCCGGCGGTGACCATCGTGGCGGCGTGGATCAGCGCCGACACCGGCGTCGGACCCGCCATCGCGTCCGGCAACCAGATGTACAACGGGATCTGCGCGCTCTTGCCGGTGGCCCCGCCGAACAGGCACAGGCCGGCGAGGGTCAGCGCGCCCTTCACGCTCCACCCGGCGAGCGGCCCGGCGGCCACCATCCCGTCGATGTCGAGCGCGGCGACGCCCTGCTCGAGGCCCTGCCACCCGAGCGAGCCGGTCAGGCAGAACAGGGTGAACGTGCCGATCAGGAACGCGAAGTCGCCGACCCGGTTGACGATGAACGCCTTGCGACCGGCATCGGTGTACGACAGGTTCTCGTACCAGAACCCGATCAGCAGGTAGCTGCACAGCCCGACGCCCTCCCAGCCGACGAACATCAGCAGGAGGTTGTCGCCCATCACCAGGATCAGCATCGACGCGAGGAACAGGTTCAGGTACGCCATGAACCGCGCGAACGACGGGTCCTCGTGCATGTAGCCGTACGAGAACAGGTGGATCGCCGTGCCGATGCCGGTGACGTTCATCAGCATCACGCTGGTCAGCGGGTCCGCCTGCAACCCGAAGTCGGCCGACACGTTCCCGGTGTGGATCCACTGCCAGACGACCGCGTGGGCCCACGACCCGTGCTCGGCGCCGTGCTCCGCCTGGAGCAACGCCAGCACCGACAGCACGAACGAGCCGAGCGGCCCGAGGACCGCCACCCACCCGATCGTGACCCGGTCGAACCGACTCCCGAACAGGCCGTTGGCCAGGAACCCGACCAACGGCAGGGCCGGGATCAACCACAACAACTGGTCGACGTGCATCAGCCGCCCATGCTCTGGAGGTCGTTGGTGTCGACGGTCTGGCGCGTCCGGAACAGCGCGATCACGATCGCGAGGCCGACCGCGACCTCGGCCGCGGCGACCGCCATCACCATCAGCACGAACACGTGCCCGTGGACCGACGCCAACCGGAGCGCGAACGTCACCAACGCGACGTTCACCCCGTTGAGCATCAGCTCGAGCGACATCAGCACGATCAGCAGGTTCCGCCGCGCGAGCACGCCGTACGCGCCGATCGCGAACAGGGCCGTGGAGAACAGCAGGTAGTGGAGTGGCATCGTCACACGCTCGAGGGCAGCAAGGTCACGGCTACAGCTTCTTCTTCGCCAACACGACCGCGCCGAACATCGCGACGACGATCAGCACCGACACGAGCTCGAACTGGAGGCCATACGTCTGGAACAGCACCCAGCCGACCTGCTCGACCGAGCCGTACTCGGGGGACGCCTCCGGAAACGGAGCCGCGAGCGACGCATCGCCGATCAGCGGCACCGCGAGGACGCCGAACAGCACCGCGCACGCGCCGGCGGCGCCGAGCCGGACCGGGAGCGGGTACTCGTCCGCGAGCTCGTCGTCCTTCAGGTTCAGCAGCATGATCACGAACACGAACAGCACGAGGATCGCGCCGGTGTACACGAGCACGTGCACCGCGGCGAGGAACGCGGCGTTCAGCGTCACGAACAGCACGGCCACGCACAGGAACGTGACCAGCAGCCACACGGCGCTGTACACGGGGTTCCTGCGCGTCACCATCAGCACGGACGAGACCAGGGCGAGGGTCGCCGTGATCGCGAAGACAGGGTTGACCATCAGTTCCTCAGCAGCCGGTCCATGTCGTAGATCTTCTCTTGCCGCGAGGTCGAGACCTGGGTGTAGGTCTGGGTGAGCTCGATGGCGTCGCACGGGCACGCCTCTTCGCACATCCCGCAGTAGATGCACTTGAGCATGTCGATCTCGAACTTGACCGGCACCTTGTCGCGGTCCGGCCACGGGGCGACGCCGGCGACGATCGTGATGCACTCGGCCGGGCAGGCGGTGGCGCACATGAAGCACGCGACACAGTTCGGGCGTCCCTGCGCGTCCTTCTTCAGCCGATGCTCGCCGCGGTAGCCCTTCCGCGGGACGTGCCGCTCCTCCGGGTACTGCAGCGTGGTCTTCGGGCGGAGCATCCACTCGAAGGTCTTCGCCATCCCCTGGAAGATCGACGGCAGGTACAGCCCGATCATGATCCGGGTGAACAGGCTCTTGACCCGGACCGCCAGCGGCAGCCGGGCCCGCGCCTCGGCGAGCGCGTGCTCGTCGTGGTCGTGATGGTCGTGGTGACCGTGCGTATGCTGCGCCTCCGGATGGACCGGCTGCGGAACGGGGTGGGTCTCGGTCGCTTCATTGAGCATCTTCAACCCCCGAGGTACACGCCGACGAGCGCGACGACGCCGATGTTGCACAGCGCGAGCGGGAGCAGCCGCTTCCACCCGAGCGTCATGATCTGGTCGTACCGGAACCGCGGGAGGGTCCAACGGATCCAGATGTAGGTGAACGTGAGCAGCGCGACCTTCGTGGTGAACACCATCACCGAGATCACCCCGGCGAGGATCGTGGTGCTCGCCGGGTCGGTCAGGTACGGGAAGTGCCATCCGCCGAGGAACAGCGTGGTGATCAGCGCGGCGGACAGGGTCATCGCCACGTACTCGCCGAACATGAACAATCCGAACCCCATCGACGAGTACTCGGTGTGGTACCCGCCGACGAGCTCGGCCTCGCACTCGGCCATGTCGAACGGCAGCCGGTTGTTCTCGGCGAGGGCGCAGGTGAACAGCAGCACGAACCCGATCAGGCCCGACGGCAGCAGCCAGATGCTGCCCCCGCCGAAGATGTTCCACCCCTCGGTCGCCTGCTTCATCACGATGACCTGCGGATCGACGCTCTCTGCCATCATCACGACCAGCAGCACGGTCAGCCCGAGGGTGAGCTCGTAGCTGATCAGCTGGGCCGAGGCGCGGAGCGAGCCGAGCAGCGAGTACTTGTTGTTCGAGGCCCACCCGCCGAGGGTGATCCCGTACACCCCGACCGACATCACCGACATCAGGAACAGGATCCCGATCGGCAGGTTCGCGATCTGGAGCTTCTCCTCACCGATCTGGTTGCCGAACGGGATCACCGCCCACCCGAACGCCGCCGGGATGAACATCAGCAGCGGACCGAGCAGGAACAGCACCCGGTCGGTGTTCTGCGGGATGATCACCTCTTTCATGATCAGCTTCACGATGTCGGCCACGGGCTGCAGCAACCCGAACGGACCGAGTCGGTTCGGGCCGAGCCGCCCCTGGATGAACGCGCTGACCCGCCGCTCGGCGTGGATCAGCAGCGGACCGAGGGTGAAGATGATGCCGAGGACGACCCCGACCTTGCCGAGGAACCAGACGATGCTCATTTGGACACGAGCGCGGGGGCGGACGAGGGAGTGGACGCGCCCGGCACCGTGCCGAGCGAGCCGACCTTCGCGTAGTCGAGGCCCGGGAACGCCTCCCGGAACACCGCCTCGGCCGACACGACGTTCCGGCGGACCCCGAGCGCCACGAGCAGCTCCTGGAGCAGCGTCAGGTCGCTGCGGGCCCCCGCCGGCGGGGCGACGATCGGCCGGATCCGCTGGATCCGCCCGTCGCGGTTCATCACGGTGCCGTCCTTCTCCGCCCAGCAGGTGGTCGGGATCACGACCTGCGCGGGCTGAACGAGCGGGCCGTCCGAGAAGTCGGTCACGCCGAGGAACGACAGCTTCGGCTGCGCGGCGACCAGCTCCTGGGGCCACTCGAGCTCCGGGATCTGGTTCAGCACGAGCAGCGACTGGATCTTGCCGTTCCACACCGACCGCGCGAGCTGGACCACCGACGGCAGCACCGGCCCGAACAGGCGCTCGGCCCCGCGCCGGTTCGACGTCTTGTCGACCTCGATCGCGAACCCGGACTTCGACACCCACCGGGTGCCGACCTCCTTGCCGAGGATCCCGACCGTGGCCTTGAGCGTGTTCGCGAGCTGCCGCACGAGGTACAGCTCCTCGAGCGTGTGCGAGGACGACGCGACGATCGCGACCTTCGCCCCGCCGTCGCGCAGGCCCTTCACCAGATCCGCGACGGTGCCCTTGGCCTGCGCCAGGCGCCGCTCCGACCGGATGTGCCCGATGTTCAGCCGGCCGGCGTCACAGGCCCAGTACCCGTTCACGTCGGCGTTGTACCGGGGCTGCAGGCGCTTCGTCTCGCCCTTGTACACGGTGGCGGTCACGTTGCAGCCGCGCGAGCAGCTCGTGCACACCGTGTCTTTCCGCTCGGCGAACCACACCCGCGCCTGGTACAGGAAGTTCTTGTCGATCAACGCCCCGACCGGGCAGATGTCGACCGTGCACAGCGACATCGGGTTGTCGAGCGGGATCTCGGGGTGGGTGTCCGCGACGGAGTGATCGCCGCGGTTCACGATCGTGAGCTCGCCCGTGCCGGTGATCTCGTCGCAGAACCGGACGCACCGGGTGCACGAGATGCACCGGTTACCCCAGATCTTGATGTTCGGCCCGAGATCCTTCGTGTGCCGGATCACCTTCGGCTCTTCGAACCGAGACAGTCCGTGCCGGTAGTTGTAGGTGTGATCCTGCAACATGCACTCGCCGGCCTTGTCGCAGATCGGACAGTCCAGCGGGTGGTTGATCAGCATGTATTCGAGGACCGCCTCGCGCCCGGCGGTGACCTCGGGGCCCTCGGTCGTGACCTCGAGGTTCTCGGTCGGCACGACCATGCAGCTGACCTCGAGCTTCCGCGAGTTCGAGACCTTGACCAGGCACATCCGGCAGTTGCCGGCCGGGGACAGGCCCTGGTGCCAGCAGTAGTGCGGGACGGTGACGCCGTTGTCGACCAGGACCTCGAGCAGGCGCTTGCCGGGAGGCGCCTCGATCTCCGCGCCGTTGACCTTGATCTTAGGCATGGACCGACGCTCCCTTCACCAACGGCGCGAGCTCGCCGTGCTTGTGCGGACACTTGCCCTGGGCGTGCGCCTCGAACTCCGCCCGGAACTTCCGGATGATGCTGCGGGCGGGCATCGCCGCCGCGTCCGCCAGCACGCAGATCGTCCGGCCGACCATCCCCCAGGTCACCTCGTCGAACTGGTCGATCTCGTCGATCCGGCCGCCGCCCCGCTCGAACCGCCCGGCGGTCTTCGCGATCCACCCGGTGCCCTCGCGGCACGGGGTGCACTGGCCGCAGGACTCGTGCGCGTAGAACCGCAGGATGTTCCACAGCGCGTCGACCATGCAGGTGTCTTCGTCCATCACGATGATCGCGCCGGATCCGAGCATCGTGCCCGCCGCGGCGAGGCTCTCGAAGTCGAGGCGGATCAGCGGATCGTCGCGGAGCACCTCCTCCGCGGTCAGGAACGGCGCCGACGAGCCGCCGGGGCACACCGCCTTCAGCTTCTTCCCGTTCGGGATCCCGCCGGCGATGTCGTAGATCAGCTCCTTCAGCGGCGTCCCGAGCGGCAGCTCGTAGTTGCCCGGCCGGAGCACGTGGCCCGAGATGCTGAACAGCTTGGTGCCGGCGCTCTTCTCGGTCCCGCGGGACTTGAACCACGCGGGGCCCTTCTCGAGGATCCCCGGCAGACAGGCGAGCGTCTCGACGTTGTTCACGATCGTCGGGCAGCCCCACGCCCCCTCGACCGCGGGGAACGGCGGCTTGATCTTCGGGTGGCCGCGCCCGCCCTCGAGCGACGACAGCAGGCCCGTCTCTTCGCCGCAGATGTACGCGCCCGCCCCGCGGTGCACGGTCACGTCGACCTGCATCCCGGTGCCGAACACGTTCAGCCCGAAGAACCCCTGGGCGTACGCCTCGTCGATCGCCTGCTGGAGGATCCTCGCCCCCGGCCCGAACTCGCCGCGGATGTAGATGTACGACGCCTTCGACTTGATCGCGTACGCGGCGATCAGGATCCCCTCGAGCATCAGGTGCGGATCCCGATCGATCAGGATCTTGTCCTTGAACGTGCCCGGCTCGGACTCGTCGGCGTTGACCACGAGGTACCGCGGCTTGTCGTTCTTCGCGAGGAACTTCCACTTCTGGCCGGTGGGGAACCCGGCACCGCCCCGCCCGCGGAGGCCCGACTGGAGCACGAGCTCGATCACCTCGTCCGGGTTCCGGGCGCTGGTGAACAGCTTGCGCGCGACGTCGTACCCGCCGCGCTTCATGTAGTGCTCGATCGTGTTCGATCCCGGCTCGAGCACGTGGGTCGCGAGGACCGGCGCGTGCGGGTTCGGCGGGAGGTGGTACTGCTGGGGCGGCGGGTGGTACGCGCCCTTGGCCGACCGCATGTCGGCGATCATCCGGTCGCAGTCCTCGGGCGACACCCGGTCGGCGAAGTCCTCGTTGATCTGCAGGCACGGCGCCTGATCACAGTTCGCGAGGCACTCGACCTTCTTCAGGGTGAACAGACCGTCCGCGGTGGTCTCGTCCTTGCCGATGCCGAGCTGCTTCGACAGGTGGTCGAAGATCGCCTCGGATCCGCGCAGCGCGCACGGGAGGGTCGAGCAGACCTGCAGCACGTACTTGCCGTCGGTCGACCGCCGGTAGTGCGTGTAGAACGTGAACACGCCGAACACCTTGGCCGGCGAGACCCCGAGCAGCGCGGCCACGTGCCGCATCCCGGGCTCGTCGACGCACCCGAACTCCCGCTCGAGCAGCCGCAGCGCGGGCAGCAGAGCCGCGTCGCGCTTCGGGTACCGCTCGCACAGGCGCTCGAGCTCGGCCTTCACCTCGGGCTTGAACTCGCGCTCGCGCGGGGGCGGCCGTGACATCGCGGTCCGGCCGGTCCTGGTCGTGTTGGTGGAATCGGTGCTCACCGGTCCAACTCCCCTGCGATGATGTTCAGGCTCGACAGCCCGGACACGACGTCGCTGATCGAGCCACCGCGGCACATGTCCGGGAACGCCTGGTAGTTGTACAGGCTCGGCGGACGAACGCGCCAACGGTACGGCTTCTGGGTGCCGTCGCTCACGAGGTAGTAGCCGAGCTCGCCGTTCGGCGCCTCGGTCGCGAAGTAGGCCTCTCCGGGCTCCGGCTGGACCCCGTGGCCGAACATGTAGTTCTTGAAGTGGTAGATCAACCCTTCCATCCCACCGTTCGGATGGTTGGTCGCGTCCTTGGTCGGGATGACGACCTCGGGATCCTCGATGTTCACCGGGCCGGACGGCATCGTCTTCAGCGCCTGGTCGATGATCCGGAGGCTCTGGTACATCTCGTCGACCCGGACCCGGTACCGGGCCCACACGTCGCCGCCCTCGGCGGTGATCACGTCCCAGTCGTACTGGTCGTACCCGAGGTACGGGCGGGCGCGGCGGAGATCGTACGGCACGCCCGTGGCGCGGAGCAGCGGCCCGGTGAGTCCGTACGAGATCGCGTCTTCCTTGCCGATCACGTTCACGCCGATCGTGCGGTCCCGGAAGATCTTGTTGCCGTTGAGCATCCCCTCCATCTCGCGGATCGTGCGGTGGCCGGTCTCCATGAACTTCCGGCACATGTCCTCGAAGTCCGGCGGCACGTCCTTCAGCAGCCCGCCGATCCGGGTGTAGCTCGTGGTGAGCCGCGCCCCGGTGACGTTCTCGAAGATGTCGTACAGCTTCTCGCGCTCGATGAACGCCCACAGCATCATCGAGAACGCGCCGAGGTCCATCGCCTGGAGCCCGACGCACAGGATGTGGTCGGCGATCCGCGACAGTTCGTACATCACCACCCGGATCGCCGCGCAGCGGGGGGTGACCTCGATCCCCATCATCCGCTCGACCGCGCACGAGAACCCGATGTTGTTGCACAGCGGGGACAGGTAGTTCATCCGGTCGGTGATCGTGACCGTCTGGTTGTAGGTCCGGTACTCCCCGAGCTTCTCGAACCCGGTGTGGAGGTACCCGATCTCGAGCTCCATCGACTTCACGATCTCGCCGTCGATCTCCATGATCGACCGGAGGGTGCCGTGCGTCGCCGGGTGCTGGGGCCCGAAGTTCACGATCATCCGCTTCGAGCCGAGGTCACCGCCGTCGGTCTGGTCCTCGATCTCCATCGGGACCCGGGTGGGGCGCTGGATGGCCATGACCTACCTCGTGTGCTTGGGGAAGTCGTACCGCTCGCCGTTCCCGGTCAGCGGGTAGTCCTTGCGGAGCGGGTGACCGGGGTAGTGGTCCGGGAGCAGGATCCGCTTCAGATCGTGGTGACCGCGGAACCGCAGGCCGTACATGTCGAACACTTCGCGCTCGGCGAACGGCGCCGCCTTCCACAGGGCGGAGATCGTGTCGATCTCGGGATCGTCTTCCGGGACCCACGCCCGCAGCCGGTAGTACTCGTTGTGGGTCAGCGAGTACAGCTGGTAGATCACCGCGAATCGCTCGGGCTTGCCCTGGTTCAGCCAGTCGACCGCCGTGAGGTCCATCAGCATCTCGAACCCGAGCTCGTCGCGCAGGGCCTTCAGCACGTCCACGACCTGATCGCGGCGGATGTCGATCCACCGCTGGCCGGCATGGATCCCGACGCCGAGGACCTGGTCGGCGAACCGGGTTCGGACGAGGTCCTCCGAACGCTCCTGGTGGTCCAAAACACGACTCCGGGGTTGGATTGCAGCGGGTGGTCGTCGGTCCTGCCGGCTCGGACAGTGCCCAGGGCAGAGCCCGGGTGGGGTCCTCCCCTGGTCGGGACGGGGGGTGCCGCGGCGACCGCGTAACCCCTCACCCGCCACGCGGCGACGGTGACGACGGGCCTACCCCACGGGGGGGCTGGCAGGGACGCCGAACCGCTTCTCCTTCTCGACCAGCTCACGCACCTTGAGCACCGCGTCGATCAGGCTCTCGGGCCGCGGGGGGCAGCCCGGGACGTACACGTCGACCGGGATGAAGTTGTCGACGCCCTGCACCAGGGCGTAGGTGTCGAACACGCCGCCGCACGACGCGCACGCCCCCATCGAGATGCACCACTTCGGCTCGGGCATCTGCTCCCAGATCTTGGTGAGCACCGGCATCATCTTCAGCGAGATGCGGCCGGACACGATCATCAGGTCCGCCTGGCGCGGCGAGAACCGGATCGCCTCCGAGCCGAACCGGGCGAGATCGTACCGCGACGACAGCGTGGCCATCATCTCGATCGCGCAGCAGGCGACGCCGAACGGCATCGGCCACAGGCTGTTCTTCCGGCTCCACTTGATCACCTCGTCCACGCGGGTGGTCAGCGCGCCTTCCGGGAGCCACGATTCTAGTCCCATTCGAGGCCTCCACGTTTCCAGATGTAGGCGAGTCCGAACCCGAGCACGACGAAGAAGATGCCGATCTCGGCGAGGCCGGGGACCCCGAGCTTGCGGTACAGGACCGCCCACGGGACCAGGAACACCGTCTCGATGTCGAACAGGATGAACATGATCGCGACGAGGTAGAACTTGACCGAGAACCGCTCGCGGGTCTCGGCGACGATCGGGACGCCGCACTCGTAGGGATCGAGCTTGTCGCTGTTGGGCTTCTTCGGCGAGAGGAAGTACCCCGTGTACAGCATGCCCGAACCGATGAGCACCACGACCAACAGGTAGGCGGCGACGTGCGCCCATTCCATGGGGGCTCCGGAGACTGGGGAGTCGTTGTATCGATGGCGGCGGGGTGTGTCAACGGTGCAGGTCACCGAGGGGACACCGGTCGCGTCGGCGTCGCCATCGGCTTCACCGGGGATTGACCGCCGGTCCGGAACCCGGCGGGGCGTCGCGCGGTCGACTCGATCAGGAGGTCGGGATGCCGATCGGACGCGGCCCGCAGGCGGGCTCGGTGCTCGAGGTGCGGCTGGAGTGGGGCTCGGTGGTGCTCGACAGCCGGCTGTTCGGTCCGAACGACGGTCCGGTGCGGATCGGCGACGGGGTCACCCACCGGTGGAGGTTCCTCGGGGTGGAGATGGGACCCGTGTCCGAGCCCACTCGGATCGCGCTCGGGGCAATCGCCGGGCTGTGGTCCGAGTTCGACACCGCCCCGCGGCACGCGTTCCGGGTCCCGGACGTCGACGACGGCTGGCTCCTGGTCGAGCGCGGCGACGACGGAGGAATCAACGTCCGTCCGCCGCCGGGCTGGACCGGGGAGGATGGACCGCTCCGCGACGGCGACGAGCGGACGGTGTCGAACGGTGACCTGCGCCTCGTGTGCCGGGCCGGGCCGCGACCGGACCGGATCGACCACCGGGTGTCGGACGACGTCGACCGGCCGTTCGTCGGGCTGCTCGGCGCTGTCGGGGCCGTGTTCGCGCTGGTCCTCGGGCTGTCGACCGCGGTCCACGGGCCGAACCACGAGGTCACCCTCCGCGAGGGCGCCGAGGACGGCACCGTGATGCTGCTGGCGAAGGTCCCGACCCGGCCGGATCCCGGCGACCGGAAGGACGCGCGCGGAGGCTCGTCCTCGGCCCCGGCGCCGGCCGACCGCCCGAGCCGCACGAAGGTCCGGGTCGGGCGGACCGACCGCCAGGTCGCGAACCGGTCCGGCGCGCTGATCGCGCTGGCCGACCCGGACCTGGCCGGGGTGTTCGGCGAGGGGGGCCTCGATCCGGCGCTGATCGCGGGGATCGGCGGCCTGAGCGGCGAGCGGTACGGGGAGCCCGGGGACGGGCCG
>JBEBJW010000015.1:0-18535 GCA_040079715.1 Myxococcota bacterium
TGGCCGCCGCGTGTCGGATCGGGGATGCCAGCGGGTGCGCGATCGTCGGCGCGCTGGCCCAGAACGGAGAGCTCGGCGCGGCCGAGGCCGAGAACCGGTGGGGGTGGTTCGAGTCCGCGTGCACGCTCCAGGACCCCGGGTCGTGCGTCGAGCTGCTCCGGGCGGGCCGGCCGCTGCCGATGACCGACGCCGACCGCGACGTGTTCCTCGCCGAGGGGTGCCGCCGCGGGGTGGTCGAGGCCTGCGTGCGGTGAGACCGCGAGGTGCGGTCTACTCGACCAACAGCCAGAGCCGATGCGCCGCGGCGAAGGCCAGGAACTCCCTAAACTCGACCAGATGATGCCGGAGGTCCGACAGCACCATCCGATACGCGCGCACGTAGGGGCGACCCCGGGAGTCGATGCCCACCAGGTCGGAGCGGACGAGGCGAGATCCGAGCTCGCCGCGGGCGACCCCGTCCGCGTCCAACGCCGATGCGAGCGCAGTCTCGACGTCGCCGCACAGGGTCGCCAGCGCTGCCGCGTCCTCGTCGTCGAGGGCCCGCATGATCTCTTCGGGCACGGCCCAGATCGCCTCGAGCCGCCACAGCACGTCCTCGGAGATCCCCAGCAGCTCGGCGGTGAACAGGGTGTGGTTGATCAGCCGCCCCGCACGGTCCTCCACCTCGGGGATCCCCACGGGTCGAGCTGGAATCGCCCCGCGCGGCTCGGCCGTCGGCTCGTGGATCAGGCGCAGGCTGTAGGACATCGGTCGGCGAGCCCAGTCAACCGAGATCGTCGCGCAGGAACCTGGCCATCACGCGGATCATCGACCCATGATCGACCGCTCCGCACTGCTCGCGCGCCGAGTGCATCGACAGCATCGGGTTCCCCACGTCGACCGACCGGACCCCGAGCCTCGACGCGAGCATCGGGCCGACGGTGCTCCCGCACGCCAGATCCGACCGGTGAACGTACCACTGGTGGGGGACCTCCGCCCGCTCGCACAGCAGCACGAACATCGCCGCGGTGGCGCCTTCGGTCGTGTACCGCTGGTTGACGTTCAGCTTGATCGCGGGGCCTCCGTTCATCCGCGGCGCGTGCTCGGGCTCGGCCTTGTCGGCGAACGCCGGGTGGATCGCGTGGGCCATGTCGGCCGACACGAGCCACGACCGCGCCAGGGCCCGGTCGAGCGCGGACCCGTCGCCGCACAGCCAGCCGAGCACGACCTCGATCGCCCGACCGTCCGCGCCCCGGTTCGTCCGCGAGCCGATCTCCTCGTGGTCGAACAGCGCGACCACGGTGGTGGCGTCCGGCGCCGACCCGTCGGACAACATCGCCTCGAGCGCCGCGTGGCACGACGCGAGGTTGTCGAGCCGCCCGCTGAACACGAACTCTCCGCCCGCCCCGCCGCGCACCGCCGGCGTGAGGTCGAACAGCGACAGGTCCCAGGTCACGAGGTCGGCCGGTACGCAGCCGGCGGCGTCGGCGAGCAGCGCCCGGAGCGGATCCGCCCCGCCGTCGACCTCGAGCGCGAGGACCGCCGGGAGCTGGGTCTGGGGGTTGAGCTTCAGCCCGTCGTCGTTGACCGTCCGGTTCAGGTGGATCGCGAGCGTCGGCACCCGGGCGACCGGGCGGCGGATGTCGATCAGCCGGGTGTCGATCCCGCCGCCGCTCCGGACGTGGACCGCGCCGGCGATCCCGAGGTCCCGGTCGACCCAGGTGGCGATCTGCGCCCCGCCGTACACGTCGACCCCGACCCGCAGGTAGCCCTGACCCTTCAGCAGCGGCTGCGGCTTG
Organism: Myxococcota bacterium; assembly: GCA_040079715.1. Lineage (GTDB taxonomy): Bacteria > Myxococcota_A > UBA796 > UBA796 > JACKER01. The sequence continues at coordinate 1,779 of JBEBJW010000015.1, forward strand.
ATCCGCAGGTTCGGGCTGTCGGTGTGGGCGGCGATCACCCGGAACCCGGCCTCGACCGGCGGCTTCGTCCCGACGCGGAACGCGAACAGACTCCCGTCCTGCCGGACGTACCCGGTGGCCCCGGGCGCGAGGCGAGGGGGCGGATCCGCGGCGGACACGGCGGAGAACCCGGCGGCTTCGAGCCGGGCCACCGCCGAAGCGACCGCGTGGAGCGGGGTGGGAGCGCCGTCGAGGAACGAGAGGAACCGGGTGAGCACGTCGTCCATGACCACGGCGCTTATCCCGCCCCGGGTTGTCGCACGAGCGGCGGTGGTTACCCGTTCGACCTCACGGAGGGTTCGATGTCCGCCACCGAGCACGGGTTCAAAGCCGAGGTCCAGCAGCTGCTGAACCTGATGATCCACGCCGTGTACTCCGATCGCGAGGTGTTCCTGCGCGAGCTCGTGTCGAACGCCGCCGACGCGCTCGACAAGGTCAAGTTCCTCGAGCTGACCCGGTCCGACCTCGCCCCGTCGAGCCACGACGATGCGGGGATCGACATCACCGTCGACAAGTCCGCCCGCACCGTCACGATCGCCGACGACGGGATCGGGATGACCCAGCAGGAGATCGTCGACAACCTCGGGACGATCGCCCGGTCCGGCACCAAGGCGTTCCTCGAGCAGGCCAAGGCCGACGGCTCCGCCGCCCCGAACCTGATCGGCCAGTTCGGCCTCGGGTTCTACTCGGCGTTCATGGTCGCGGACGAGGTCGTGGTCGAGTCGCGGTCGGCGATGCCCGGCTCCGAGCCGGTCCGGTGGTCGAGCAAGGGCCAAGGCTCGTTCGAGGTCACGCCGGGGTCGCGCGAGGCCCGCGGGACCGCGATCACCCTGACGCTGCGCGAAGACGCGGGCGAGTTCCTCGATCCGGTCAAGCTGCGAGCGATCGTCCGCAAGCACAGCAACTTCCTGCCGCTCCCGATCCGGGTCGAGGGCGACAAGGCGAACTCCGGCCAGGCGCTGTGGGCGGAGCCGCCGTCGCAGGTCACCGACGAGCAGGCCGCCACGTTCTACCGGACCGTCGCCACCGACTGGGCCGAGCCCGCGCACCGGATCCACGTGTCGGTCGACTCGCCGATCCAGTACCACGCCCTGCTGTTCGTCCCGCGGAACCGGCCGTTCGATCTGTTCTACCCCGACGGCGCCAAGGGCCCCAAGCTGTACGCCCGCCGGGTCCTGATCGAGGACCACGCGCGCGAGGTGCTGCCGGACTGGCTCCGGTTCGTCCGGGGGGTGGTCGACAGCGAGGACGTCCCGCTGAACGTCAGCCGGGAGATGGTCCAGAAGACGCCGGTGGTCCGCAAGATCCGCGAGGCGCTGACCAAGCGGATCCTCAAGGACCTCGGCGAGTGGGCGGACAAGCCGGCCCCGGAGGACGCGGACGCCCCGTCGTACGCCGGGTTCTGGCGGAACTTCGGCGCCCTGATCAAGGAGGGGTACTACCAGGACAAGGCGAAGTGGGGTGACAACCTCGTCCCGTTGCTCCGGTTCAACGCGGTGTCCCACGCCGACGCCGAGGGCCTGGTGTCGTTGGCTGAGTACCGGAAGGCGATGCCGCCTGGACAAGACACGATCTGGTACCTGACCGCCGAGTCGCGGGCGTCGGCCCTCGCGTCTCCCCACCTCGAGGCGTTCAAGAAGCGCGGGTGGGATGTGCTGTTGTTGACCGATCCGGTCGACGAGTGGCTGGTCGGCGGGCTCGACGCGTACGAGGGGATGCCGCTCAAGTCGATCGCCCGCGGACAGCTCGATCTGCCGGAGGAGTCGGCGGAGGCGTCGGCGGACAAGGCGGATCTCACCGAGTTCGGGCCGTGGCTGCACCAGCTCCTCGGCGACGCGGTGACCGGCGTCCGGTCGAGCGCGCGGCTGACCGACTCGGCGGTGGTGCTGGTGGACGCCGACGACGGGATCAGCGCCAACATGGAGCGGATCCTGAAGCAGGTGAACGTCGACGGGGCGAAGAGCAAGCGCGTGCTCGAGCTGAACCCGCGGCACCCGCTGATCCGGAACCTGACCGCCCTGGTCGCCGCCGGCAAGCAGGCCGAAGCCGAGCCGCTGGCGCGGATGCTGTACGACGACGCGCTGCTGCTCGACGGCTCGGTCGCCGAGCCCGCGGCCCTCGGACGTCGGCTCCAGGAGTTGCTGACCAGGGCTTCCGAGCGCGCCATCAGTTAGCTTTTCGGAGGGAGCTCCGACGCATGCGCGTGGCGCTGTTCTTCGACGGCAAGAACCACATGAAGGACCTGCGCCGCACCGCGCAGGACCGGTGGGTGGATCACGGCGCGCTCGCGAAGTGGGTCGTGGCCCAGGTCGGCGGAGCCCAGTTCGTCGGCGCGTACTACTACACCGGGGTGCCGACCTCGCCCGAAGACGCGAGCGATCGGCACGCGCTGACCGACCTGCTGGATGAGCTCGAGAAGCGGCCGGGGTTCTTCGTCAAGCGGTTCGCCCGCCGGGTGACCACCCGGGAGTGTCCCCACTGCAACCAGGTGATCACCTACACCGAGGAGAAGATGGTCGACACCTCCCTGGTGGTCGACCTCGTCACCCTCGGGATGCGCGACGCGTTCGACTGCGCGGTCGTGTTCTCGGGTGACCTCGACGTGGCGCCGGGGCTCGCCGCGCTGCGGGCGCTCGGTAAGCAGGCGTGGATCGCCACGTTCGGCGAGCACGGGCTGTCGAAGGGGCTGGTGAAGGAGGCGTGGTCGCACCTCGACCTGCTGGTCCACCTCGACGCGTTCGCCTACCCGGACCTGAACGAACCGACGAAGGAGGAGGGCCGGATCACGGTCCTGCCGTCCGCCGACGGCGACGACAACCAGGTCCTGCGCGAGCTCCGACGGGCGGAGGCGCACTTCACCGCCGGCGGCGGGTTCGTCGGCGCCCACTACTTCATCCACCGGTGGAAGGGCCACGGGATCCCGGAGGCGCCCGAGTCGCGGCGCCAGGCGGTCCAGCGGCTGATGGCCACCGGGCGCGTCGCCACCTACGTGGTCGACGGCAAGACGGCGCTCAAGTCGAGCGAGGGCGGGATCGCCGAGGACGACGTCCAGCTCCTGCCGGTGTCCGGCACCGACGACGAAGAGGCCACGGTCGAGGTCCGGATGTCGGACAACCTCGTGCGGAAGATCCGCGCCGGCCTCGACGAGTAGCTACCAGCCCATCCCGGCGGCGGTCCGGATCGCCTCGGTGACGATCGGCCCGAGCGCGGTCGGGTCGATCGGCAACCCGCCGACGTACAGCCGCAGGTCGTCCACGTCGAGGCGCCCGGCGGATCCGAGCGTGACCAGCCCGGCGCGGACGGGGGGCGACAGCAGCTCGCGGACGCCCTCCGGGTCGTCACCCTTGACCACGAACGCGGCGTCGAACCCGTCGTCGCCGAGCTGGATGTCCTGGCCGACCGACCAGTACCCGTCCGGCTCGACCTGAGGGCGAAGGCGGAGGCCGGTCCGGCGGTGGGGCCGGAACCCGAGGCGGAGCTCGGCGCCGTACCCGTCCGCGGTCCGGACCGGGGTCACCCGGATCGACCGACCGTCGGACGATCCTGCGATCCCCGGGAACGCGTCCTCGAGCCCGAGCCCGAGCCGATCCGCCAGGGCGGCCCACCCGTGGGTGGCGGCCCGCAGCGCCACCGGGGGAGGCAGCGCCCGGCGGGCCCCGGCCAGCGCGCTCGCCAGCGCCCGCATCCCGTCGACCAGCTCGCGCAGCTCGGCGGTCCGGGCCAGCGGCTGCGACAGGTACACCCGGATCGACTGGTCGGTGACCACCAGATCCCGCCACCGGGTCAACAGCAGGCCGAGGTGCTCCCGAACGGCGTCGTCGAGCAGCCGATGGACCAGCTCCGGGTCGTCGCCGTGGATCTCCACCAACCGGTCGAGCTCGGCGTCGACGGCCGGGATCCGCACCCCGCGCGGCCGGCGGAACAGGCGCTGCGACAGCCCGCGTCGCCGGAGGAGCAGCCCGAGGCCGAGCGGCCGCTCGAGGTCGAGCACGCCCCAGCACGCCATCCGGCGGTCCGGTCCGTGTCCCACCATCACCTCGCCGACCCACAGCCGCTGCTCCCCGAGGTGCCCTTGGAGCGACACGCCACGGGTGTCGACGTCCAGCCCGAGCTCCCGCGCCACGTCGCCGTAGGTGGTCGCGACCTGGAGCTGCCGCATCCCGCGCCGGGCCAACAGGAACGACGCGACGACCGGCAGCGAGCTGCCGACCAGCAGGCACCCGATCGCGCTGACGGCGTCCACGGGTCAGCCGAGGGGGCGGCGCCGGCTCAGAACGCGAGCACCGTGCCGGCCGAGACCTGCGGCAGGAACCCGGTCTTGCCGACGCCCTCTTCGATCAGGCTCCAGTTCTGGCCCGACCACAGCCCGGCGGCGACGTTCAGGTTGAACCCGAAGTTCCGGACCACCATCAGGTCGGCGCCGAACCGCGCGCGACCGCCGACCGCCCAGTCACCGCCGATCTCGTCGGCATAGTACTGGACGAAGATCGTGTCCGCCCCGACGTACGGCTGAACCTTGCCCATCGGGAACTTGTACAGCAGGCCGACGTTCATCGGGAAGATGAAGTCCCACTCGCTGTAGATCCCGCTCTCGATCTGGAGCTCCGGCGGCAGCACCCGCTCGACCGCGTACATCTCGACCCCGGCCGCCACGTGAAGGCCGCTCGCGATCGCGACCGCGGCCTCGCCGCCGGCGGTGATGAAGTCGAACGAGAAGTACCGCGAGTAGCCGCCGCGGCCGGTGATCTGGATCACGTGGCCGAGATCACCGCCACCGCCACCGCCGCTGCCGGATCGGGCCGACTTCGGCGGGCCGTCGTCGAGGCCGCGGGTGTCGGTCAGGTTGTCGAGCTCCTTCTCCTCCTCCTCGTCGATCCGGTCGGACGTCCCGGACGAGCGGGCCGGGGCCGGAGCCGACGACACGACCGGCTGCGGCATCGGGGTGGACACCCCGGGAGGCGGCCCGAACTTGATCATCGCGTCGATCTGCTCGGCGGTGATGTCGCTGACCGAGCCGCCGAAGCTGATCGACTGGGCCAGATCGTCGTCCGACGGTGCGGGCGCGGACGGCACCGGGGCCGGCGGGGGTGCGGCGGTGCGGGCGGTGGACCCAGCGGCTCCTCCGGCCGCTCCTCCGGCTGCGCCAGCTGCCCCGGCAGCGCCGCTGGTGACGAGCCCGGTCGCTGCGCTCGCGGCGGCGAGCCGACGGCTGTCGGACCCGCGGGTCGAGGCGGGGGCCGGGGCCGGTGCGGGCGCGGCGCGCTTGGTCGGCGCGGGAGCGGGCGCGGGCACCGGATCGGCCACGTCGACCAGCGCGTCGTCGTCGGCCGGGGGGAGGCGGCTCGCGGCCCCCGCGGCACCACCAGCACCAGCAGCGCCTGCCCCGAGGGCGAGATCGTCGTCGACGTCGAAGTCGGACGACTTCGGAGCGGCGGCGGCCTGCTGGGGGGCGCCCTGGCCCGTCAGCAGCTCTCGGATGATCGGGGTCATCGCGTTCGCGAGATCCGTCGGATCCTGCGGGACCACGAACTGCTTGTGCTGGGCGATCTTCGCGCCGTCGAAGTACACGAGATCGAGCGTGAAGTTCTCGCCGGCCGCGGTCACCTTGCCGGTGATCACGCCGGTCCCGCCGTTCGCGCTGGCGATGCCGCCGAGGCACTTCGGGTTCGCGATGCACGCGTCGTTCAGCGTGGGCGGCGCGGCGGCGAGCTCCACCACGCCCTCGAGCTCCGGCGCGAAGTCGAGTTCGGAGGAGATCAGTTGGTGGACGCCGAGCCGCTGCTTCGCGTTGACGGTGTCGTCGGCGAGGAGCGGCGCCAGCACGACCTTGCCGGCGCTGGCAACGCCAGGGACGAGCAGGCCGATCAGTGCGGCGGTGCGAACGAGGTGGGGCATCATCGGTCACTCCTCGGTCACGGAATCCGAGAACGGTCTAGTTTAACCGTGATCCGCGTGGCGCGCGTGACGAAATCCGACACGCGCGGGAATCGGATCGGTCGACCTCCGAACGGCGCGCTCCCCGTTCGCCTTTCACCGGGCTCACTGGGCCCGGGCACATGGGCCGCTGGGCTCCTGGGCTCACTGCGCGAACAGCGCCGCCCACCACGCCTCGAACGGCTCGGTGTCGACCACCGCCCGCAGCCGATCCGTGACCAGCTCGGTGGTGGTCTCGGTCCAGACCTCGGCCAGCCCCACGTCGGCCAGCCAGGCGCCGAGCGTCCCGTCGCCCGCCTCGTCGAGCACCTTCCGGATCCGCTCCTCGGCCTGGTCCACGAACTCCGGTCGATCGACCGCCGCCCGGATCGCGCCCACCACCACGTCGACCGCGGTCTCGGGCTTGAGCTTGTCGGCTTCGGTGGCGAGGTCCCGGATCGGGCTGTCGAGCACCACGTCGAGGATCGCGAGGCGGAGGTCGCCGAACTGCGCCGCGTGCGACGGATCGGCCGCGTACCGCGCGATCGTCCGGACGGCCTCGGTCGTGGCGCCGGTGACGAAGTCGGTGACCCGGCCGTCGAGGGCCTGGTCGACCTCCTCCTTGACCGCCTCGACCAGGTTCTCGGCCATCCCGCCCAGGTTCCGTCCGACGTTGCCGAACAGACCGCGCCCGCGGGCCGCCGCGCGTTTGCCGATCCCGCCGAGCAGCCCTGCGTCCCACTCCGAAAGGCGCCGCCGGAATCGGGTAACCGTGTCGGTCAACACCAGCTTCAACAGGCCGCGGATCGCCGGCTGGTCGATGATCCGGAACACAAGCTCCTCGTCCGGGGCGTACGGCCGGCCGAGCAGCTCCCGCAACGGTTTCTCGGCCTCGGACGGGATGAATGACCGCAGCGGACGCTGCTCGTGGCTCCACCGCTCGCGCTCGGACGCGATCCGCCGGTCGACCCACTGGCGGAGCAGATCGTCGCGGGTGCCGGCCTCGAGGGCGGCCGCGAGCTGGCTCGCGATCCACCGCGGGCTCGCGATCCGCGCCAGCGGGGTGGCGGTGGTCTCGGTGACCACCATCCGCGCGAGCCCCGGCAAGGCGTCCGAGCCGGGGTCTCGCAACCGTTCGAGCGCGCGTCGGGCCGAAGCGTCCATTCTGCGGGTCGTACCACGTCCGTCCATCCACCGCACGGCGTCGCGGTCGGACCGGGTGGTGCGGTGACCGATCGCGCCGTGGCGCCCGACCGGACGGGATCGTCCGCCGCCCGTCGCCATCGGGATCCGTGGGGGTCCCCGCGCGCCTGACGGAGGCGTGGTGCAGAATGCCGCCGGATGAACGAGCCCGACATCGGAGTGGTCGCCGTCGTGCAGGTCGTCGGCGCTTCGGCCCTGCGGGCGCGGGTGCCGGCGGCGTTCGCCCGCGGGGAGATGCTGCTCGACGCGATGGCGGTCCAGCTCGCGGCGGCGAACGGCGGGCAGGTCCGGCCGTCGACCGCGCGGGGGTGGACCTGCCGGTTCGCGCACCCAGCCGACGCGATCCGGTTCGCGGTCCGCCTCCAGCAGGATCTCCTCGCGCTCGACTGGCCGGCGACGCTGCTCGTCCGCCCGGAGGCCGCCGAGGATCGCGGCTCGGACGGCCGGGTGTTGTTCCGGGGGCTCCGGGCGCGGATCGCGATCCATCGCGGGCGGATCCGGATCGCCCCGGACGGCGGGATCGACGGACCCGGGGTGTACCAGGCGACCCGGGTGGTCGCGGTGGCGCACGGCGGGCAGGTCCTGGTGACCGAGACCGCGTGGGAGCAGGTGACCGAGCTGCCGGGCGCGCTGGTGGTCCGCGATCTCGGGCCACAGACCCTCGCCGGCGTCGACGGCGAGGTCCGGTTGCTCCAGGTGATGCCAGAGGCGCTCGACGGCCGCCGGTTCGCCGCGGTGGCCAGCCAGCGCGCCCGCCGCTCGAACGTGGGCCCCGCCGACGACGCGGTGTTCGGGCGGCAGGGCGACCTCGCGGCGCTGTCCGAGCTGGTGGCGCTCGGGTTCCGGTCGATCGCGGTCACAGGCGGCCCCGGCGTCGGAAAGAGCCGGCTCGTCCGCCAGTTCGCCGCTGCCCGTGCCACGGACGGGCGGTTCGCCGGCGGGGTCTGGCTGTGCCGGGTGGACGAGCCGACGGTCGCGGCGCTGTGCCGGGCGACCTCGTGGGCCCTCGGGGTGCCGCTCGACGAGCGCTCGACCGCGTCGTCTGCGGTGGATCAGCTCGGGTACGCGTTCGCCGCCCGCGGTCCGATGCTGGTCGTGTTCGATTCGATCACCGCGACCTCCCCGGAGATCTCGGCCTCGATCGAACACTGGCTCCGGACCGCCCCCCGACTGTGCTGTGTGGTCAATGCCGCCGGCCGGCTCCGGGTCCGTGGGGAGGTCGAGTACGAGGTTCGCCCGGTGGCGATCGGCTCGGGCTCGCCGATCGAGGGCGGCGACGGGGTGCGGATCTACGCCGCGCGCGCCCGCGGGGTCGACGTGGACTTCACCGTCGACGATCCTGCGACCCTCGGCGAGCTGGTGTCGGCGGTCGACGGGATGCCGCTGCCGATCCGACTGTTGGCGGGGTTCGTCGACCGGCTCCCGCCAGATCAGCAACTCGAGCGGCTCCGCGCCGGTACGCTCCATCCCGAGGCCCTGTTGGCGCCGCTGATCGACCTGCTCGACCCCGAGGAGTGGCCGGTGCTGGTCGCGTGCTCGGCGCTGCCCGGGAGCTTCGACGTCCGCGCGCTCGACGAGACCCCTGGCGACGCGATCGCGATCGTCGAGCGGCTGGAGCGGCGCGGGCTGCTCCGCGACGCGCCGGATCCGGGCGGCGCGCAGCTTCACCGGTACGCGGTCGAGAAGCCCGTCCGCGAGCTGGTCCTCGCCCGGCTCCCCGAGGAGGAGCGGCTCGCCTTGCGGGAGCGCCGCGCGGGCGCGCTGGTCCGCTCGTGCGCGGCGCTGGTCGCGGCCGCGGATCGGCGAGATCGCCCGGAGATCGTCGCCCGGCTCGCCGCGGAGTGGGACGGCCTCGTCGACGCCGTGCGGATTGGGATCGATCCGGTCCGCGAAGACCCAGAGGCCGTGGAGCTGGCGCTCCGGGCGAGCCTCGCGCTGCGCCCGGTGCTAGAGGCGCGCGGGCCGCTGTTCTACGGCCTGGAGATGCTCGACGCGGTCCTCCGCCGGTGCGACGCGATCCTCGGCAGCGACCCGCTGCTCCAGCTCCAGGTCCTCGCGATGCGGGCCGCGGCGCTCCGGAAGGCCGGGCGGATCCCGCTGGCGCTCGCGGACCTCGAGCGGGCCCTGTCGATCGCCGAGCGGTGGTCGGACGCCGACGGCGTGCTGCTCGTACGGACCGAGCAGGGGCGGGCGATGGTCCAGATCGGGGCGTCTGCCGACGCGCTGGCGGCGCTCGAGGCGGCGGTCGCGGCGCAGCAGCCGATCGAGCCGTCGAAGCGGGCGCGGGTCGACGCCGTTCTCGGGTGCCTGTACCTCGCGAGCGGGCGACTCGCCGAGGCGGAGACCGTGCTCCGGGCTGCGTGCGACGGGCTCCGGGCCGACGGGGTGGTCGTGGCGGAGGCGGCGGCGCTCGGGTCGCTCGCGCTGGTCCACCGGCGCACCGGTCGGTTCGACGAGGCGTGCGCGCTGTACCGGGCGGCGAACCGGCACCTCCGGGCGCTCGGCGCGCTCGGCTCCGAGAGCCGGAACCGAGCGGACCTCGGCCTGATCGACATCCACCTCGGCCGGTACCCGGAGGCCGGCGAGACCTTGACCGAGGCGGCGAGCCTGGCCCGGTGGGTCGGCGATCGACCGGCCGAGGCGAACGCGCTCCGGCACCTCGGGTTGCTGGCGGTGATCCGGGGAGAGTTCGAGCTGGCCCGCGAGTGGCTGCTGGAGGCGCTGGCGATCGACCGCGACCGCGGCGACGTGTCGGCCGAGGGGACCGACACCGGGCTGCTCGCCCTCGCGTACCACCTCGGTGATCAGCTCGACGCCGCGCGCGACTCGTACCACCGCGCGACCCAGCTCCTGTGGGACGCGGACGAGGGGCGGATGTACGCGTTGTACGCCGGCTGGTCGGCGGCGCTCGAGGCGGAGCGGTCCGAGCCGCAGGCGGCCCGGGCGACGTTCGAGGCGGCGGTCCGCAAGCACGCCGAGGCTTCGGATCCGCAGATCGGTGAGGCGCTCCACCAGCTCCGGGGCGCGCTCGACCTGATGGAGGCGGTGCTCGCCCGGACCGGCGGGGATCTCTCCGCGGCGGCCCAGTGGACCCGGGCGGCGCGGGACCGGTGGACCGACGGCTCGAACCGGTCGTCACCGATGCCGGTCGAGGCGCGGCTCGCCCACCACCGGGTCGGTCGGTCGCTCGGAGAGCGCAAGAAGTAGGATCAGCCGAACAGCGCGGCCAGCGGGTCCACCCGGAGGTCCGCGTCGTCGGTGTCGATCCCGACCTCGGTCATCAGCGCCCGCAGCACGTGCTCGGGCTTCGGGATCTCCCCCGCCGGATCGAGGGCCCCGGTCGCGAGGTCGATCGCCTGGGGCTCGAGGCCGACGTCGCTCGACGCGCCGAGCACCCGGCCTCCGCGGATCCCCCCGCCGAGCAGGAAGCAGGCGTTGGTCAGCGCGTGGTCTCGGCCGCCGGCGTCGTTGAGCAGCGAGGTCCGCGAGAACTCGCTGAACCCCACGATCACCGTGTGGTCGAGCCAGCTCGTCCCGGTGCCGTTGTAGTCCCGGCTCGCGAGATCGTCGGCGATCGCGGCAACGAGATCGAACCCGGCCTGCTGGTTCGGCCCCTGGTTGCGCTGCCAGTCCGAGTAGTGGGTGTCGAGGCCGGACGCGACCGTGATGCTCGCGCAGCGCGAGATCCCCGCGGTGAGCGCGGTCACCGCCATCGCCGACGCCGCCGCGTTCGACTTCAGGTTCGAGGTGGAGATGCCGTACCGCGCCCGGAGCGCGACCATCTCCGGGCTGCTCGAGCCGAAGTCGAACAGCGCGTCGAGGCCCTGCTCGACCAGCTCCCGCGCCGACAGTCGGAAGTCGAGCGCGTCGGACCGGGCGAGGCTGGTCTGGTTCGCGTCGCAGGTCCGGATCTGCTCGAGCAGCTCCTCGGTCCGCGCCCGGAGCGCCGGATCGAGGTCGTACTCGCCAGGGGACAGCGCCCGCACGAGATCGTCGGTCGAGGCGACCTGGAGCGCCGTCGCGAACGCCGGCAAGTCCGGGTTGTACGCCTCGTGGTTCATCGCGATGTTCGGGATCGGGTGGTCCGACCCGAGGTTCGCGGCGAGGTAGCTCGCGATCGACGACCCGCGCGCCAGCAGCCCCGACGGCGGTTTGCCGGTGATGAACCGCCGGCGCCCCGCCTCGTGGGTCAGCGTCTCCATCGACATCCCGCGGACGATCGCGACCTGGTCTGCGTAGTCGGCCAGGCGCCCGAAGTACGGGCCGACCGTGACCCCGGACGACAGGGTGAGCGGGACCTTGCCCACGTCCTGGAGCGTGTCGTAGCCGGGCTCGATCCGGGTGTCGGCCCGGACGTCGGCGGTGAACACGTCCGGATCCCGCGGGTCGAGGCCGAGGAGCACGTCCCAGCCGCCGTTGAAGTAGCAGAACAGGAAGTACCGGTCCGAGGCCGCGGTCTCCGGTCCCGCTGCGTTCGCGAGCCGGAGGAGCGGTCCGAGGCCTCCGAACGCCGCGAGCCCGCCGCCGAACGACAGCGCGGCAAACGCCTCGCGCCGCGACCATTGGCCGGTGGATCGCGAGCGGACGCCCTGGATCTCGGGGAGGCTGCGCTTCATCGGGTCCTCGTCGGTTCGGGTCGGCCCGGCCAGGTCGCCAGGTCGGCCCAGCGGGCTCAGTACGTGTAGAAGTCGGGGTGGGTGATCAACCCGACACAGACGGCGCGCCAGGCAGCCGCGGTGTCGTCGTCCGTCACCAACAGTACGGACTCGAACAAGAACCGCCACGGCTCGAGCTCGTCGGCGTCCGCCGCGACCGCCCGTCCGTGGTACCGCAGCACCAGGTACGCGAGGTTCGCGTTCACCGCGTCCGGGTTGGACTGGAGCGTGTCGCGGAGGTTCGCGTGCACCAGGAACACCGGATCCGCCGCGCCGGCGGCTTCGCGGTCGATCAGCGCGGTGCAGGTGTAGGTCGCCGCGTCGTCGAGGAACTTCTGGAACAGGAGGTTCGGCGTGAGATCTTCGCGCGTCGACTGGGAGAAGTCCGGCTTTCCGAGGGTCGCGGCGAGGTCGTCGAGCACGGGCTCCCCGTCCTCTTCCCACACGATGCCGCCGCTGACCCGCTCGAGGCTCGCGGCGACCTGATCGAGGTTCATCCGCCGCCACGGTCGGCCCGCGCTGACGGTCGGATCGGTGATCGGCGCGTCCGAGCCGGTGCCGATGGTGCCGACCGGCGGGTGGTCCACCGGGAGGGAGCCGGCGTCCGGCGCGGGGTCGTCGCCGCACCCGGCGAGCAGCAGGACCAGCGGGGTGAGCGGGATCAATGGATCCTCCGGTACGCGTCCGAGGTGACGATGTCCTTCACCAGCTGGTCGTAGCGGTAGCCCGACGCGGCGAACCCGGCGGCGAGCGCGTCGAGCCACGGCAGATCCGCGTCGGTGGTCTCCCGACCGAGCAGCCAGTCGGCGGTGCGCTCCGCGACGCACCGCGGCAACCGACCGTCGGCGATCGTGGCGTCGACCAGCCACTCCGGCCCGAGCTCGACGTTCGTCTGCTGGTCGGGCTCGAGGAACTCGTACGACTTCAGCCACCCGAGGTACGGCGTCTCCTCCGGACCGAGGGCGTCGGTGACGTAGTACCGGTCGCAGGTCGCGCTGCAGGTGGTGCCTGCCTGGCCGCACTGCGCGCACGACGGATCGAACGACGGAAACAGGTCCGGGTCGAGGTGCCCGCCGCCGCTGGTGGTCCACCGGCCCCAGTGCGCCGCCGCCGGCTCGAGCAGCGCGTGGCAGTACGAGCATCCCTCGCGGCGGGTCAGATCGAGGGTCGGCAGCGCGCCGGTCGACGCCGGCAACCCACCCTCCGGCGGCTGGAACGGCTGGCACAGGAAGTCGCTGTAGAACCGGTTGGCCCGCGACCGGTTCGTCATGAATCGGAGGAGGTACCCGGGGGAGGTCAGCACCCCGGCGTGATCCTCACCCAGCGGGATCTCGACCCAGGTGTCCGCGTCGTCGAACGCGAGATCGGGGATCGTGTCGGGATCGACGGGGGACTCGGTGAACCGGATCGTGGTGGATACGCCGGTCTGGTACTTCAAGAAGTACGCGAGCGGACCGTTGACGTACCCGGTGTCGCCGGTGAGCAGCTCGAGGTACGACCGATCCTCGGTCACGATCCGCGACACCCGCCGATCGATGTCCTCGCCCATCGCGGCGGTGATGTCCGCCGCCTCGGACGACAGCGCGCACCACCGCAGGTCCGGCCCGCAGCCACACCCCGGGTCGTTGCTCGCCTCGGACGACGAGCAGTCCGTCCCCGCCGGCGAGAACGCAGCCGACTGGGCGTCGAACGCGCACACCTTCACGGTCGACCCCGGCGACCAGTACGGCGCGAGCTCGACGTACCCCTCCTGGACCCCGCCGAGGACCGGATCCGGGCGGGTGATCGGGCGCCCGACGGCGTCGAACGTCGCCGCGAAGTCCCCGCAGGTCTCGTCGAACACGCCGCGGTAGTTGTCGGTCGAGTTGCGTTTGTAGTAGATCCCGCCGGACGACGACAGGGACGGGCTCACGTCGAACAGCGTGATGTTCGAGACGTTGTTCCAGAACAGTTGGCGGTGACGCCGGACGACCTGGTCGGCGAACTCCGGCGAGTCGAGCCACTGGTCGATCAGCGACGCCGGGACCTCTCCCGCGGCGTCGAGCAGTTCGTGATCGGCCACGTCCGGAACGACCCCGCGCAGATCCAGGCTCAACGCGCGCAGCAGCCGGTGCGCGTCGACCGTCGCCCCGTCCTGGGGGCAGGTCGGGTCGTCCTCGGCCCACGCCGAGGTGGACCCGGCCCCAGCCCATCCACACGTTGCGGCTGCGAGCAGCCAGCGCGTCATCGACGCCTCCGAGCGAAAAGTTTCTCGCAGATCACCCGGTGACCGCAACCGATCCTACGGAAACCCCGTGTCGCGCCACGTCGTGACCAGCGCGAGCTCCGTCGGGGTCAGGGGCGGGCCGCCGAGGGGCATCGCGCCGGACTCGACCTCGCGGACCACGTCGTCGATCGACGCGATCCACGCGTCCTTGCTGTCGAGCCGGGTCTCGGTGCCGCCGGCGTGGCAGATCGCGCACCGCGCGTCGTACAGCGGCTCGACCGCGGTGGTCCAGGTGATCGCGTCGTCGCCGGGGGCGATCCGGAACGCGACCGATCGGCGCGCCACCGTGCCGTCCGGGTACGACGCGACCGCGTCGAGGCGGCTCGGGCCGACCGGGAACCGCAGCGGATCGATCACCCCGACCGCGCCGTCGAGGAGGATCGGCGCTGCGTCGGTCTCCGCCACCGCGGCGTCCGAGCAGTCACCCGTCGGGGCGCACGGGACGACCGACGCCGACAGGACCGGGACCATGTCCGACGCCGTCGGGACCACGGTGAACGGGGTGGGCGCGTCGACCGACGCCGGCAAGCCGACCACCGCGACGGGGTGGCCCACCGACAGCCGGGTGATCCCGGCGTCGTCTGCGATCAACAACCGACCGAGCGGATCGACCGTGGCGGATCCGGGCGCGTCGGCGTCGACCGGCGAGGCGAGGTCACCGACCGCGTGGACGAGCCCGTGGACGGGTCCATCGTCGACGGCGATCCACGCCCCCTGGCCCTGGGGGTCCGCCCACACCGCGGCGACCGAGCCCGCGAGCGGAATCTCGAGGTCGACCCCGCGCGAGACCCGGTGGAGCGCGCCGCGGACGCCGGCGTACAGCGCGCCGGTGGCGTCGCACCCGAGCGCGTCCGCGATCCATCCGTTCCCGTCGATCACCGCGCCGGTCTCGGGGTCGATCGCCCAGGTCCCGCCATCGTCCGCGACCCACACCGCCGGCAACCCGTCGACCCGGCATCCCGGAGCGATCGGCCCGAGGATCGGCGCTCCGTCGAGCAGGTATGGCGCGATCGAGCCGTCTCGCCACCGCGACAGCCCGCTCGGAGTGCGGATCCACACCGCGCCGTCGTCGCCGGCGATCCCGTCCACCGGCCCGTCGACCGCCTGGTCGAGCAGCGAGGGGCCGAGCCCGACCCCGTCCCACGCGAGCAGCGCGCCGTCGCCGCCGAGCACCAGCAGCGCCTCGGCGTCGACGCCCGCGCCGGGCTCGGGCAGGAGCGCCGCGGCGCGGATCCGCGGCCAGCCGCTGCCCGCCTCGATCACCTCGGGCTCGGCGGCGGGGGGTGACACCCGGACCTCGCCCCCAGCGGACCAGATCGCCCCGATCCCGTACGGAGCGACGCCGTCGGCGGGGTCGCTCGACAACGCCTCGCGATCCGCGACGATCGGCGCGGGAGAGTCGGTGAGCTCGGCGCGACAGGCCGCGAGGACGAACGGGACCATGCACCCGCGACGGTACCACGGACCGCAGACCGATCACCCCGCCGTGCGGTATCCTCGCCATCCGAGGTCTCGATGTCGCTGCGGTGGCTGGTCCGAGTGGAGGTTGGTTCGGGATCCGCCGCGATCGCCTGCGTCGCGGCGCTGGCCGGGTGCACCGGCGGGGAGCCTTCGCCGGAGGGTGGGCCCGGCACCACGATCCCGACCTCGATCCCGCCCACGTCCGACCCGGTGGCCCCGTGCGCGCCGGCCCTGGCGATCGCGCCGGCCGAGGCGTACGCGGTGCCGTTCGGGCTCGCCCAGCTCGTCGGGACCGGCGGGACCGGCGCGTACCGGTGGTCGGTGCCGGACGGGGCCACCGGCGCGGTGGATCCGGGGATCGGCGGGTACGTCGCCGGCGCGGACGCGGGCCGCTCGGAGACCGTCACCCTGACCGACCTCGGCTGCGCGGGGGCCGCGACGGCCGAGGTCCACGTGGTGGACCCGCTGGCGGTGCTCCCCGAGCGGGCGACCGTCCTGCCCGGCACCGCGTTCGATCCCGAGGTCCACGGCGGATCCGGCACGGTGAGCTGCGCGCTCGCCGCGGGCACCACCGGATCGACCCTCGCGGGCTGCACCTACACCGCCGGCGCCGCGCCCGGGACGGACGTGCTGACCGTGGTCGACGCGGCGATCGACGCGTCGGTCGACCTGGTGATCACGGTGGATCCCGCGGCGACGATGACGGTGACCGGCACCGAGCGGTGGTTCGTCCCGCTCGGGTCCACGTTCCGGCCGACGGTGGCCGGCGGGAGCGGGATCGTCGACGTGGTCCCGCGCGAGAACGGCGTGGTCACCCCGATCGACGGCGGGCTCGACGCGGTGGGCGCCGGCCGGGTCACGGTGGACCTGACGGACCGGTTCGCCGGGTTCACCGCGGCGATCGAGGTGTCGGTCGTCGCCCCGGTCGCACCGCCGACCGGGTGGGTCGGGCTGCGGTCGAACGTCGGCGCGGCGGCCTGGGCCGGCGACCTCGACGGCGACGGGTTCGACGACGCGGTCGTCGGGTTCTACGAGCTGTCGGTCGCGGCGACCAACGGGGGCGCGGCGCTGGTGTACCGCGGCGGGCCGGACGGGTTCGACCCCGCGCCGGTCCAGACCCTGACCGGGGCGGGGCGGTTCGAGTCGTTCGGGCGGGCGATCCTGGTGGCGGACCTCGACGGTGACGGCCTCGACGACCTGGCGGTCGGGGCGGACGGGGC
>JBEBJW010000016.1:0-18220 GCA_040079715.1 Myxococcota bacterium
GCACGTCGCGGACCAGCGTCCGCGGCGCGTGGACCACCCCGAACGACAGGTACTCGGACAGCCGGCCGAGGTCCGGGTCGCGGGAGACCCACGGGACCTCGAACAGCGCCCCGAGCTCGCTCGCGAACGCGAACCGATCCCCGCGGGACACGTAGTGCAGCGGCCGCACCCCCAGCCGATCGCGCACCAGGCTCAACGACCGGGACCGCCGGCTCCACACCGCGAACGCGAACTCGCCCTCGAGCCGCGACAGCGCGTCGGTTCCCCACCGCCGCCAGGCGAGCAGCAGCGCCTCGGTGTCGGTGAGGTCGTCGGTCGCCCCGGGCAGGCCGCGGACGAGCTCGTGGTGGTCGTACAGCCAGCCGTCCAGCAGGACCACCAGGTCCTCCGACACCAGGGGCTGCGGCTTGCGGTGCGGCTCGATCCGGCGCTGGCGGTGCGCGAACGCCGCCGGCCCCTCCGCCCACGCCCCGGACCCGTCCGGCCCGCGGTGCGCGAGCCGGAGCGCGATCCGGTCGACCACCGCGGGATCCGGCGGCTCGCCCCGGAACTGGATCAGCCCGGCGAGGCCTCCCATCAGCGTCGCCCGCGGCCGACCGACGGACGACCCGGCGGCGGCCCCTTCTTCGGTCGGCGCGCGGTGCCCCCCGACGACGCGGCCTGGCCGGACGGCGGGAGCGCGGTCGGCAGGTACCCGGCGCGGGGCACGATCGCCCACGGCAGGCCCCCGACCGCCATGTTCCGGATCGCGATCGCGACCAGCCACACGACGAACGCGACCGCGACCGCCCGCGGCGAGGTGGTGGGCACCACGGTGAACCCCGTGGGCGCCTCGAGCAGGAAGTGGAGCGTGAACCGCGCCTTGCGGGTCTCCGGCGCGGTGTCTGCGACGTGGACCGGCGGGATCCCCATCGGATCCACCGGGACGTCGAGGGAGAGGCTCGCCGGCCAGTCCCGCTCGAACGCCCGATCGCCGTCGACGATCAGCGCGGTGCGGGTCGACGCGTCGGGCGAGCGCGGGGCGCGGACGCTGACCACGTGCCCGTCCCACCCCATGAAGAAGTCGCTCGCCCACAGCAGGACCAGCACCGCGAGCGGGGTCGCGATCCCGAGGACGAACCCGATCAGCGCGCGCACCGGTGGCGTCAACGGCCCCTCCCGGTGCGGCTCTATCCGCCGGCGCTCCCCGCCGCGCGAGAGAGATACGTCGAACGGCGATGGGTCGGTTGGCGGCGCTGGCGGTGGTGGTGTTGGTCGGGTGCAGCCCGGTCCGTCGACGGGCGGACGGGAACCTCGTGCGCGCGATCTCGTTCGAGGGCAACGGCGGGTTCTTCAGCGGCCACAACGACTACCAGCTCCGCCGCCAGATGCAGCAGCGGGACACGAAGTTCGGGCTGCTCGTGTGGCCGTTGATCTACACGGTGGACCCGAAGACGGTCGACGACGACCTGCTGGTCCGCGACGCGTACCGGCTCGAGGTCTGGTACGCGCACCACGGCTGGTTCGACGCCCAGGTCGTCGGGTGGGAGCTGCGCCGCCTGCGGCAGGAGACCGAGCGCCGCGCCGGGGTGCTCGACATCCACGGCGTCGTGAACCCCGGCGTCCAGTCGACGATCCGGTCGCTCGAGATCGAGGGGCTGCCGGACGAGTTCCGCGCGATCGAGAACGCGGTCCTGCGCAAGGCGCCGAAGGTCGGCGACCCGTACGACCTGGACGCGCTGGAGTCCGCGCGCCAGGATCTCGCCACCAAGCTCCTGAACCACGCGCGGCCCTACGCGGCGGTCGCGATCTCGAGCACCGCCCACCCGAGCGAGCACGCGGTCGACGTGGTGCTGGTCGCCGACGCCGGGATCGCCGGCAAGGTCGGCGAGGTCACCGTGTCCGGCCAGGACGCCGTCCCCGAGAAGGCGATCCGCCAGTCCGCCGACCTCGAGCGCGGGGCCGCGTACGAGCTCGACGCCCTCCGCGACGCGCAGCGGAAGCTGTTCGAGGTCGGCACGTTCTCGATCGTGAACGTCGAGCCGGACCTGTCCGACCCGACCCGCCAGGACGTGCCGATCGGGATCGCGGTCACCGAGTCGAAGTTCCGGACGTTCCGCCTCGGCGGCGGGATCGAGTACGACAGCGCCGTCCCCACCGCCCAGGTCGAGGCGCGGATCCGGCACATGAACCTGTTCCGCCAGCTCGTGCGGGCCGACCTCGGGGTGAGCGGCGGGATCGCGGTCGATCCGACGAGCGGCTCGGGGTTCTTCGGCGGACAACCCACGTGGTCGGTGGATCTGTCGCTCGAGTACCCGCGGCTGTTCGCGACCCGCGGGTCGATCGACCTCAGCGCGACCGTCGAGCAGGACGTGTACGGCGGCCTGTGGCCGTACCGGCGCCCCGAGATCGACCTGCACTTCGTGTACCGGGCGACGCCGGAGATCCAGTTCCGGGTCGGCCCGCACTACGAGAGCTACGAGTTCCTCGGCGAGTTCTCCGACGCGGTCCGGGGGGCGCAGGAGCGGCTGTTCGGGATCGACAGCGATCAGGCGTTCGTGTACCAGCTGACCACCCTCGACCAGTACGTCACGTTCGACTTCCGGGACGACCCGACCCGGACCCGCCGGGGCCACATGACCTCGGTGTCGCTCCGCGAGGCGTTCCGCCTGTCGACGGCGGGGTATTCGTTCATCAAGGCGTCGGCGGAGCACCGGCGGTACATCCCGCTCCGGGCCGCGGACCAGGGCTCGGCGTTCCCGTGGACACTCGCGATCGGCGCCCAGGCGACCGGGATCGTGCCGTACGGCCCCACCACCCAGATCCCGCTGCCGGAGCGGGCGTTCCTCGGCGGCGCGACCAGCATCCGCGGGTTCCGCCCGAACCAGGTCGGGCCGTACTCGACGCTGTGCACCTACGTCCAGACGCCGTCGGTCGGCGGTCTGTTCGGCGGGGACGGCGGGACGACCACCGAGCAGTTGGTTCGGTACAACCTCCCGTCCGGTGGGACCTGGTCCGGGGAGGTCTCGGGCGAGCTCCGGTACGACTGGGCGTACGGCGTGACGTTCGCGTTGTTCGCCGACGGAGGCGTGCTCCGGAACGACCTGAACGCGCTCACCACCAACGACTTCCGCGGCTCGGCCGGCGTCGGGCTCCGGTACGACACGATCGTCGGGCCGGTGCGGTTCGACCTGTCGTTCCGGCCGCTGTACCCCGAGGACTACGGTCCGCAGCGGGCGGGCACCGATGGGTACCTCCAGTGCCGCGTCCCGGCCGACAAGATCCCCCGGGTGTTCGACTTCTTCTCGAACTTCCCGGGGCTGCGCGACGACAAGCACCCCCCGTTCGCGCTGGTGTTCTTCATCACGTTCGGGGAGGCCCTATAAAAGATATGGGTAGGGTGTGCTTCGACTGCTCCCACGGAACCTGCTCGGGTGCGCCGGCTCGGCGTTCGGCGCCGTAGCAGCCGCGCTCGCGATCGGCGGCGGGTTCCTGGGGTGGATCGGCACCGGCGGTGGCACGCGCTGGCTCGAGACCCAGCTCGAGCGCCAGGTGTCGAACCGATCGGCCGGCGGGCGGCTCGAGATCGGCGGACTCGCGCTCGGGCGTGGCGGGCTGCGGATCGACGACCTGGTGCTGCTCGACGCGTCCGACCGGGTGCTGCTGTCCGCCGGTCGGGTCGTGGCGGACCTCGACGGGTGGGCCCTGCTCGACCGCACCGTCCGGGTCCCCCACCTCCGGGCCGAGTCGGTGGTGGTCGACCTCACCGCCGACGCCGACGGGGTGCTCGACCTGTCGCGGCTGTTCGGGGGCCCGTCGACGGCACCTCCGTCGGACGAGCCGTTCCGCCTCCCGGTGGCGCTGGATCTCCCGGACGTGGCGCTGCACGGGGTGAACGTCCGGTACGCGACCACCCCGGCCGCCGGGGCCGCGCCGGTCACCGCGGTCGAGCTCGGCGGGCTCGACGCCCAGCTCGCGATCACCGGCGCGAAGTCCCACATCGACCTCACCGGGCTGACCCTCGCGGGCCAGGTCGCGGTCCCGGGGCCGATCGCGGTCCGGGCCCACGGCGACCTCGCGTACGACGGCGACCGCGGGTTCGAGTTCCACGAGCTGACGGTCGAGATCCCCCACGGCACCGCCACCGCGAACGGATCGTTCGGCGACGACGTGGCGGTCGGGCTCCGGGTCGACCGGCTCGAGGCGCGGGCGCTCGACCCGGTGGTCGCCGACGTGGGCCTCGGCGGGGTGTGGTCCGGCAGCGTCGCGCTGAACGGCACCCTCCGGTCGGCCGAGCTGACCGCGGCGCTGCGCGGGCTCGAGCGGAGCCAGGGGCTGATCGCCGTCACCGGGACGGTCGACCGGTCCCAGGCGCGCCCGCTGTTCACCCTCGCGGCCGAGCTCGACCAGTTCCACGTCGAGCACCTGTACACCCCGCTCGACCAGCCGGTGGTGCTCGGCGGGCTGATCACGGTCGACGGCCAGGGCACCTCCCTGCCGGATCTCGTGGCGACCGGCACCTGGCGCGGCGGAGCCCAGTCGGTGTACGGCCAGGCGATCGACCGAATCGACGGGTCGTTCGCGATCGGCGACGGCGAGCTCCGGCTGATGAACGTCGACGTCGACGGGATCATCGGCGCGATGCACCTCGGGGGGTCGATCGACCTCGTCGACGGCCCGCTGGCGGTCACGGTGGACGCCACGTTGTCGCCGGACCACCTCGCCCGCCTGGGCGCTGTCGGCCTCGACGGGGACGGCGTGCTCGCCGCGACGATCACCACCGACCTCAAGGCGACCGGGGCGGCTGGAGAGCCCCCCGCAGTGGCGGTCGGCGGGACGGTGACCTACGCGCCGTTCCGGTACCCGAACGTGGTCGCGGACCGGCTGACCGCCCCGTTCGCGGTCCGGGTCGAGGGCGGCGCCGTCACCGGCGGGATCCACGTCCGCGGCCAGGGCCTCGACGCGCTCGGCCTGACCGCCGACACCGTCGCGACGGACGACCTGCGGTTCTCGGTCGTGAACGGCAAGACCACCGTGTCCGGGCCGCTCGCGCTCGAGCAGGTCGCGTACGCGAACTACCTGACCGCAGGCCACGTCGACGTCGACCTCGGGTTCGCGACCGCCGGGGCCCACCGGTCGCTCGACGCGCAGGTCCTGCTGACCGAGTACACGCTGCTGGCGCGCCCCGGCACCGACGGCACCGTCGCTCTGGCCCTCCGCGACCAGCTCCTCGGGTACGACGTGGCCCTCGCCGACTTCGGCCGGCCGGTGCTCGACACCACCGGGTCGTTCGACCTCGGGACGTCCGAGGTCGCGCTCCGGACGATCGCGTTCGCGCCGACCCCCCGGGCCACCTGGACCAACGATCGCCCGCTCCGGCTGCGGCTCGGGGACGGCGGGATCACCGACGCAGACCTCGCCCTCGACAGCAACCTCGGCCACGTCGCGATCACCGGCGCGGTCGGCGCGCGGGGCCCGCTCGACGCGCAGGTCGTGGTCCGCGGGCTCCAGCTCGACCACCTCGCCGAGCTGTATCCGGACTCGGTCGGCGGGCTGGCGGGCGCGCTCGACGCGACGATCGCGCTGTCCGGCGACGCGGCGGACCCGACGATCGACGCCGACCTCGATCTGCGCTCGCTGTTCGTCGACGGGGCGGTCCGGTGGCTCGACGTGGCGGGACCGGTCCACGTCGCGGGCGGCGTGGTCACCCCGAACCTGACGCTCGGCGTCGCCGGGGTGCCCCTCGGGTCGGTCACCGGCGCGATCCAGGTGTCCGGCGGGCTGTCCGCGTTCGCCCTGGCGGTCGACGCCGAGACCGACGCGACGATCGCGATCCACCCGGGCGACTACACGCGGCTGGCCCACGTCCTGCCGTCGCTCGACGGGACCGAGCTCCCGCGCGGGCGGTTCTCGGCCGCGATCGACACCCGGGGACCGCTCCGCGACCCGGTGCTCCGCCTCGCCGGCGTGTCCGAGCTCGACGTGCCCGGGTGGGCGACCCCGGGGCGGGTGGAGCTCGACGTGACCCGCCGCGCGTCCGAGCTCCGGATCGCCGCCGACATCCGCCAGGGCCTCGCCACCCGCGCGACGATCGCCGGCACGGCGGCCACCCGGATCGGCGAGCTGGTCGCGTACGCGCTCGGCGAGGGCCCGGAGCCGGCCCTGTCGGACCCCGAGACCTACCTCGACCGGATGGAGGTCTCGGCCGCGCTGGTCGGCGTCCCGGCGGCGAGCCTCGCCGCCCTGGTCCGACAGGGCCGGCTCCGACGTGGGCCTCGGCGGCGACCTCGTGGGCGGCGTGACCATCACCGGCTCCCCGTCGACCCCGGTGGTCGAGGGCGCGGTCAACTGGCTGGAGCCGTCGATCGGCGGCCAGGCGCTCGACGGCGCGTACCTCGCGTTGACCCCGGCCGACGGCGGGTACGCCCTCGACCTCGCGGTGACCGTGCCCGGCGGCGGCGGGCTGACGGTCCAGGGGCCGGTCCCGGTGACGATCGACCTCGACAAGGACGTGGCGGACTGGGCCACCGGGGACCTGGCGCTCGCGGTGGCCGGCACCGACCTGCCGCTCGGGCTGCTGTCGTCGATCGACCCGCGGTTCCGCGACGGCAGCGGCGTGCTGTCGGTCGAGGGGACGGTCGGCGGGACCGCGCTCCGGCCGGTCCCGGACCTGGTCGCGACGATCGCGGGGGGCGCGTTCGAGTACCCGGACCTCGGGCTGCGGGCCGAGGACGTCGACGTCCGCCTCGAGTTCGACAAACAGCGGATCCGGCTCGACCACGCCGACCTGGTCCTGATCCCGTCCCACCGGTTCCAGACCGCCGGCCTGACCGAGGGGGAGCGGCCGCGGGTCCACGTGACCGGCGCCGCGATGCTCGACGAGTGGACCCCGACCGCGATGTCGGCCAAGGCGGTGCTGTCCGGCGGGCCGTGGCTGTCGGCCACCGAGGGCACGACCCTCCGCACCGACGGCGAGCTCCAGATCGGCGGGTCGTGGCCGAACCTGACGGTGAACGGCGACCTCGACGTGGTGTACGGGCGGATCCAGCTCGACGCGGCCGCCCTGCTCGACGACACGCCCCTCCGGCCGGACGCCTCGCTGTCGATCGTCCGGAGCGACGCGCCGCCGCCGGTCGCCGCCCCGGTGGTCCCGCCGGTGTACGCCGACTTCGACGTGAACGTGTCGGCCGACCTGAAGCGGAACCTCGAGCTGTCGATGTCGGTCCCGTTCCTCGAGGACCTCGGCGAGATCGGGGCGGCGGTGACCCGCGCCGACGTGGCGACGCGGCTCGGCGGCAAGGTCGACCTCCGGATGGAGAACCAGTCGCCGACCCTGGTCGGGGCCGTCGAGGTGGTCGACGGGCAGGTCCGGGTGCTCCAGTCGACGTTCACCCTCGCGGACGGCACGATCACGTTCGCCGGCGGCGACCCGTACGCGGACGCGAACCTCGACCTGCACGGCTCGATGGCGGTCCAGGGCGCCACGCTGGAGGTCGCGATCACCGGGACCCCGCCGGACCCCGACTTCGAGCTGACCAGCGACGAGTACGCGGACCTGACCGAGAAGATGACGATCCTGCTCACCGGCAAGGCGCCGGAGGAGCTGTCGTCGAACCAGGGCGCCGCCGCGACCGAGGCGCTGGCGGGCGTCCTGTTCAACAGCCTGTTCGCCGGTCAGTCGTTCGGCACGCTGACGATCGAGCCGAACGGCAGCGCCCGCCTCGGGGTCCCGGTGACCCCGTCGGTGTACGCGACCTCGACGATCGTCCCGATGGCGACCGACCCGAACGAGAACTCGCTCGCGGTCGAGGTCGAGTGGACGCTGCTCCCCCGGATGGTCGCCACCGCCGGGATCGGCGATCGGCGCCAGTGGAGCAACGTGTACTGGGAGATCCGGTTCTGACGACCGCGGTCCACTGACCGACCCGCGCGTGGGTCCGCTCGTGCGCCGAGCGGACCGCTCACCGCGTCAGAACGCGCCCTGATCCGGGGTGTCGTTCAGGTCGCCGCAGTAGCACCGGTCTTCGGTGTCGCCGCCGGAGGTCGGGGGGATCGCCCACGAGCACTGCCCGTCGAGCGCGACGAACTCGTCCTCGCAGAACCCCTGCATCCGGTTCGCGGTGCAGAACTCGTTCTCGAAGTCGAGCGACCGGGGCCAGATCCGCCCAGCGCCGTTCAGGTCGTCGAACCCGTAGAACGGCCCGATGTCCGTCCCGACCGGGATGATCGACTCGCCCTGGATGAAGCACTCGTCGGTCGACGGGGACACGCCGCCGGCCAGGCCGCGCAGGTCGCTGCAGCTGCCGTTCGCGAGCAGCAGGCCGAACGCGAGGCGGTCGTCGTCGAGCGGGGTCGACCAGGTGCGGAGGAGGATGGTGTACGAGATCCCGAGGTCGGTCGCCGGGATCGTGCAGTACTCCGGGGCGCCGCGGCCGCCGGACGCGAGGTCGTCGCGGAGCCCGTAGATGTTCGGGCACGACGCGAGCGAGATCGGGACCTCGTTGCCGAGGGCGTCCTCGTACGCGATCACGAAGTCGCCGATCACCTCGTCCGGCGAGCCCGTGTAGTACACGGACAACCCGGCGAGCAGATCGATGTCGCCGTCGTCGAACACGTTGTCCGGGTAGGTCCACTTCCGCGAGTCGTCGGTCGGGCGGACCCCGATCGCCTGGGACCAATACGCGGTCTCGGGATCGACCCAGATGCAGACCTCGCCGCCGGTGCCGGTGAACGTCGCCGTGACGCCGCCGTACTCGGTGGTCAGCGACGGGCCGACCTCGGCGTAGATCGTGTTCGCGCGGACGTCGTCGATGGTGACGATGTCGACCGGGACGATGTCCCCGCCGTCCGCACCGGTGAGGATCCGCACGTCGTCGACGCCTTCGACGCTCGCGAACAGGAAGTCGCCGCTGTAGTCACACCCCGCGAGCGACGCCGCGAGGACCAGAACACCGAACCGAAGGGTCGTCATGTCACTGCACCGCGAAGTCGAGGATGAGGTCGGGCTGGGCATACAGGTCGTTCCACACGTACGGCTCGCCGGCGACGTAGTCGCCCGCGCTGATGTACGTCGCCGGGAAGTTCAGCACGTTGGAGTACGGCGCGCCACCGAAGAAGTCGGCGTTGTACTCCTCGTTCTGGAACCCGACCGACGGATCGCAGGTCGAGAACTGGTAGGACGAGGTGGACGGCGCGTCCATCCAGCCCCACAGCGTGAACCCGGTGCAGTCGGTGCCCGGGGTGCAGTTCTCCTGGGCCTGATCCCAGAAGAACTCCTGCTGCCAGAGGGTGAAGTCGGCGACGAAGTAGTCACCGCCGTCGTCCTCGAAGTCGAGGTCCCCGACGAGCCGGACCTCTTCGTCGCTGGTCACGTCGAGCAGGTCGAAGCAGGTCTGGCGGATGAACTCGCCGGACGTGACCTCGGTCCCGCTCGCGTCGGTGATCGGCTGCTCGATCAGCTTGAACCAGTCGACGAGGTCCTGGTACGACGAATACCGGCCGGTCGTGACCTTGCAGGTCAGGTACTCGAAGCACGCGAACCGGAAGTCGCCGACCGTGGTGCCGCCGTACGGGTAGGCGTCGCCCGCCACGTCTTCGCGGTACTGCGGGCCGACGGTCGGGTGCGGGTACCGCTCGATCACGTTCTCCGGCGCGACCGACGGGAACACCCCGAGGTACACCGGGCCGAGCAGGCGGACGTCGGTGATCGTCTGAGTGGACCCGTCCGAGAACGCGATGCTCCGGGTGGCGGCCTCCTTGGGCACGAGCACCCGCCCGGTGAGGTTCTGGATCAGCAACCCCTCGTCGTAGGAGCAGCCGGGAGCCGCGGCAGCGGCGCAGGCCAGACCGACGACGAGCAGGGGTCGGACGATTCGATGAGCCATCTGGTGGATCCTCGGATGCTCGCGAAGAGGCAAAGTCGTCAGAACTTGTAGGTGGCGCCGAACTGGAGGCGGAGCGGGTCCTGGCGAACCGCGGTCACGAGCCGGTTGTCGATCGAGATGTACTCGCCGATCGAGGTCTCGGGGGCGCGGTTGTTGAACACGTTCTGGGCCTCGAACCGGAGCTCGAGCTGGCCCTTGCGCAGGTCGATGTCCTGCGCGAACGACAAGCTCACGAACCACTGCGGGTTGAACCGGAGGTAGGTGCCCCGCGGCTGGATCCGGAGCGAGTACGAGTAGAACTGCGGGCCCTCGGAGACGTAGAACCGCTCCTGCGGGAAGCCGTCCGTGTACTGGAACAACAGGGCCAGGCGCTGGGTCCACGGGTCGGTGGGGAGATCCCAGTACGCGAGGGCGCGGGCCGTGTGCCGGAGGTCGGTGTTCAGCGGACCGTAGTTGAACTGGGTCTGCGGATCGATCGCGAACGAGCCCGACAGCGAACCCGTCGACGAGCCGACCGACTGGGAGAACGAGTAGCTCGCGTCGGCGTACCACCGGCGGCTCTCGACCTTCCGGATCCCGATGTCCCACCGGAAGTAGTCGCGCTTGGCGAGCGCGGGGGTCCGGAGGCGCGAGTAGAACTGCTCACCGTCTTCGAACCGCGACCCGATCACGGTCGAGCCGTCGCTGTCCCAGATCAGGTTGCGATCGTCGTACTCGTACAGGAACCGGGTGAACTTGCCGGTCATGTTCGTGTACAGCGCCACGTCTTCCACGAGCTCGCGCTCGACGGTCAGGAGGACCTCGTCGACCCGCGGCGCGCGCATCTCGTCGTACGCGATCGACAGGTTCTCCTTCGGGCTGACGGAGTACACCGACGCCTGGCTGTTCAGGAACCCGAGCTCCGGATCACCGGCGCTGAGGTTTCCGAGCAGCTCGCCGTAGTACAGCTTCGACCCGTAGGCGCTGGCGGAGGTGAAGCTCGCGACGCCGAGGCGGCCCGTGTCGTTGAACCGACCGTACCCGGTGGCGATCTTCGTCTTCTGGTCGCCGAACGGATCCCACGCGCCGAACAGGCGGGGGCCGAACAGCGCGCCGGTGAGCACGGGCTCGCCGAGGTCGTTCCGCATCACGAACGTGTCGAACCGCGACCCGTAGTTCAGGGTCAGGTTCTTGACCGGCTTCCACGAGTCCTGCGCGAACAGGTTGTACTCGGCGGCGGTCGTCCGGAACTTGATCGGGCCCGTGATCTCGAGCCAGTAGTAGTTCTGGAGCGTCTGCGGGTCGAACGACACCTCGTTCGCGTCGACGTACAGGGTGTTGCCCGAGTAGCCCTGGATCTGGTCCCACACGATCTGGGAGCCCTCGGCGCCGAACTTCAGGTCGTGCTTTCCGCCGAGCGGGTCGTCGACCGACAGCACCGACAGCTTGGTGCTCGCCTGGTACCGGAGCCGGTCGTCGAAGTAGTAGAACCCGTAGTTGACCGAGTCGTACGCGCCGAACAGACCGACGCGGCCCGGCGTCTCCCAGTCGACGTACCCTTCCTGCTGACCCGGACGGCACGGATGGAAGTCCGTGGACCGATCGTGGGTACAGGGGACGGCGTTCACCTCGATGAACGACTTCTGGAACAGGAGGGCGGTGTCGAGGTTCAGCTGGTCGGCGAGGAACCACTGCCAGCGCAGGTTGGTGGTGAAGCCACCCTGCGTCTGCCGGCCCTGGGCCTCGGCCTTGATGAACGGGTTCGACTGGTCGACGTTGTCGATCGTGGTCGGGTCCGTCTGGAGGAACCACGCGATCCGGTGCTCGGTGTTCGGCTGGACCGTGAGCTTCGCGAGCATGTAGTGCCCGTCGTAGTCACGCGCCTGCGGGATCCCGGAGTTCGCGATCACCGACCGCGCGTTCTCGTACGACACGATGAACCACGCCTTGTCGCGCACCACCGGCCCCGACAGCTTCGCCGACACCTGGATCGTCTCGAACTGGCTGTCGAACCCGGTCGGAGCGAGGGCGATCCCGTCCGCCGACAACCGCTCGTCCTGACGGGGAGCGAGGTTGCCGTTGTTGTAGAAGATCGCGCTCTGGAACTGCAGGTTGTTCGTGCCGGACTCGGTCACGACGTTCACGATGCCGCCGACCGACACGCCGTACTCGGGCATGTAGCCGCCGAGCAGGACCTCGATCTGCTGGATCGCGTCGAAGTTGAAGTTCAGCGAGAACGTGCCGGTCACCGGGTCGGTGATGTTCGCGCCGTCGAGCAGGTAGGTGTTCTCGTTCGTCGAGCCACCGGCCATGTTCGGGTTGCCGCCCGAGCCCTGGGTGACGCCCGGGACGGTCTGGACGGCGGACTGGTAGGTCCGGCCGGCCGGGATCCGCTGCAGGAACTCCTTCGTGAGGACCTGCCCGGTGGAGGTGCTCTCCACGTCGACGGCGGCCTTCTTCGCCTCGACGGTGATCTCCTCGACCTTGCCCGGCCGCAGCTTCACGTTCTGGATCGTGGTGCGGTTGAGGTTGATCTGGATGCCCTCGACGGTCAGGCCGTTCCACCCGTCCTTGCCGGCGAGCACGCGGTACAACCCGGGGGGGAGCTCGGTGAACAGGACTTCACCGTTCTCGTCCGTGGTCCGCTGCTGCATCCCGCCGATCAGGTTCTCACCCGTCAGCTCGATGGACACCTCCGCGATCGGGAGCTCCATCTCCTCGTCGACGACCACGACGCGGAGCTGCCCGGTCGTGAGCGCCCACGCCGGAGCGGGGACCCCCAGGGCGATCGCCAGGGCGAGGAACCCCGCGATGAGCGGGAGGATCGTTCGGCCTCTGAACAAGAGTCGGAGCATTCCCTCACGTCTCCCGGGTTGATATCAACCCTCGAACCTTGATTTCCGCGCAATGTGCCGGCTGGAGCCGGGAGCGCGAGCGCAGCGTAGGCGTACAATTCGGCGACGCAGAAGTCAACCGTGGGGGCCGATCCGGCGCCCTCGGTCGGTGTTCGTCACCGAGTGTTCAACCCTGTGACATCCGAGCGGCCCCCGTTAACCCGGTCCTCGTTCCCGTCACCCCCTTTCTCCGAGCGACAGACGTGTTACACAGGGCAGCCGCGCGAAGGCGCGGTTCCCGAGAACGAAGAACAGGGAGCATTCGCATGACCCGTCGGTACTTCACCGGCGCCGGCTTGGGGATCACGCTGCTGCTGGCTGCGGCGGTGGTATCGCCTCGCGCGGTCGCGACCACGTTCGCCCCGCTGACGATCGAGCAGTTCACCGACGCGAGCACCTACATCGTCGAGGGTCGGGTCCAGGAGGTGTGGACCGATCTCGACGCCGCCACCGGCATGGTCTGGACCCGCGCGCGGGTGCAGGTCACCGTGACCCACAAGGGTCCGGATCAGCCTACGGAGCTGACCGTCGACAGCCCCGGCGGCGACTGGGGCGACTACCAGGTGTTCGTCCCCGGGATGGCGTCGTACTCGCTCGGCGAAGACGTGTTCCTGTTCCTCGACCACACCGACAGCGGCCGGTACGTGTCGGTGTCGAAGTTCGAGGGCAAGTACACGATCCGCACGGCCCCCGGCGAGGTCCGGCCGCACGTGATGACCTGGCAGACCTCGCGCGACGTCCCGTTCGACGCGCGGTTCCTGCCGCACCCCCCGGCGGACGCCCGGGTCTACCTCGACGATCTGCGCGAGCGGGTCCAGGATCGCCTGGACATCGGGTGGGACGGCAAGCCGATCCCGGCGATCCCGCTCGAGAAGCTCCAGCAGGTCAACACGCTCGATCGGAGGCTGCCGCGATGATCCGTCGATTCACTGCGGTCACCGCCGCGATGCTCGTCTCCGCCCCGGCCTTCGGCTGGACCCACACCCAGAACGTGTGGGAGCCCGAGGACTTCCCGCTGAAGTACTGGGTGGCCGACGACGGCACGGTCCCGAACTCGATCACCCGCTGCGAGGAGAGCGGCGGGCTCGAGGGCTGCTGCGAGGAGACCGTCCCCGCCGGCTACTGCCGTGACGCGGCCGCGCAGGGCTTCGACGCGTGGCACGACGCCCAGTGCGCGGAGTTCTCGGTCGAGTACGTGGGGGTGAACGAGAACATCACCTACACGAACGAAGGCAAGTACTTCATGTCGTTCAACGACCCGGGCGACGAGAACGAGCCGGGCGTGCTCGCGGCCACGTCCCAGGTCCGCGGGCCCGGCGTCCGGTTCCAGGACGGCCAGCAGTACTACCGGTTCCAGGACACGGACATCGTGTTCAACGACGCCGTCGACTTCACGACCCACGAGGACGTGGTGGGCGGCACCTGCGCCAGCCAGATCGACATGCTCGCGGTCATGACCCACGAGATCGGCCACTCCCTCGGCATGGGCCACTCGTGCGAAGACCCGGACAAGGGCGGCGCCCCGTGCACCGACCCGATCCTCCGCGACGCCACGATGTTCTGGACCTCGGGGTCGTGCGATCCGCAGCAGGCCGAGATCAGCCAGGACGACATCGAGGGGATCAACGCGCTGTACGGCCCGTTCGCCACCTTCGAGTGCTCGCACCAGGTGTCCGACGACCTGTCGATCGGGGTCGTCCCGTTCGACATGCACTGCGTGATCATCAGCGAGAGCCTCGACGAGGTCGTCAGCGCCGACTGGAACTTCGGTGACGGCGGCACCGCCAGCACGATCACCCCGACGCACACCTACACCGATCCGGGCAACTACACGATCCAGCTCGAGGTGAAGGGCGCCCGCGAAGAGTGCGGCCCCGACGGGTGGACCAACAACTTCCGCCGGGTCGGGTACGTCCGGGCGTGCGGGATCCCGGACGCCGCGTTCGAGGTCACCCACGTCGACGGCCTCCAGTACAAGATGATCAACGACTCCGACGTGTCGGTGTACGGCTGCATCTCGAACATCTCGTGGGCCGTGTACAAGGGCGAAGGGATCTCCGGTGAGCCGATCCTCGACGGGATCGAGGCGTGGGATCCCCAGTTCGAACTGCCGGAGGCCGGCACCTACACCGTGGTGATGAACCTCGGCGGGATCGCGGGCACGGGCGCGGCGATGGCCACGTTCGAAGCGAAGGATCGCGCGGGCGAAGGCAGCGGCTGCTCGACCGTCTCCGGCTCGGCCGTCGGTGGGTTCGGTGCGATCGGGGCCCTGGCCCTCGGCGCGCTCGTCGGTCGTCGGCGCCGGTAGGCGTCCTCCCTGCGTCGGGCGACCGTGGCCTGGTGCATGCCCGGCGTGCGATCGGGGCAGGTCCGCTCGACCTCCGACTGGGCGAGCTGGCGCGACCGGGCGATCCGGTCGCGGCCCGCGCCCGACGGACGATCGTTCCCGTGCGTGGCGCCGGTCGACCGGGTCGGCGGCGACCCGCGTCGCCGGAGCGACGGTCGAGGCTCGGATCTCCGCGCGTTCGCCCGGGCCGGTCCGCGGTCGAATCCCTCCGGATCGGGTGCGAGATCCCCTGGCCCCGCTCCGCGGGAGGGGTATTGGGTGCCGCATGTCCCGCACGATCGCGATCGGTTCTCTGGTGGTCGGGGGCGCGATCGCGCTCCGGCTGCTCGCCTGCACCAGCAACCCGGGCTCGACGCCGGGCTCGACCGACGGCACCAGCGGCCCTGCGATGGGCGTCGGCGCGGCCGACGTCGACGCGAAGGCGATCCCCCTCGCCTCGATCCCGTTCGCCGAGCTCACGGTCCCGCCGGACAATCGCCCCGGCGACGCCGAGCCGCCGGTGAAGATCCCCCTCGACGGCACCTGGCGGTACATCGGGTCGACCCGCAAGGACATGCACAAGTACGCGACCGAGATCCCGATCCGGCCGCGCGGGCTGTTCTTCCACCGGGCGCAGCCCGGGATCCGGCTGACCACCGCCGACGGCACGGAGATCCGGTACGACCGCACCGGGAAGTCCGACACGTTCATGTGGGCCCACGATCGCAAGGAGCTGATCGTGTACTACCCGGACCGGACCGGCCCGCCGTCCCCCGGCCAGTTCGTGCTCGAGTACCCGAAGGCGACCGAGCGCGAGGCCCAGCTCAACCAGCGGTGGTCCGGGCGCGAGGCGAAGGACTTCGTGTGGACCACGATCCAGGACGACTGGGACAACCGGCGCGGCCTGCTGCTGCCCGCCCCCGGGGTGGCGGCGTGGGACGTGACCGTGCCGCCCGCGGGCGAGCTGACGTTCGTGGGCGGCCTGGTCGAGCCCGAGATCAAGACCGGCGCGCCGTCCGACGGGGCGAAGATCGCGGTCGAGGTCGAGGTCGACGGCAAGGTCGAGCCGCTCGCGTCGGTCGACGTGGCGCTGCACGCGTTCACCCCGCACCACGTCGATCTGGCGCGGTACGCCGGCAAGCAGGTCCGGCTGCGGGTCCGCACCGAGCCCGGCGCCACGCCCACCTATGACTACGTGTTCCTGGCCGAGCCGGTGCTCGCGAGCCGCAAGGCGAACCCGGTCCGGGTGGTGATGGTGTTCATCGACACCCTCCGGCCGGACCACATGAGCCTGTACGGCTACGAGCGCGACACCACCGCGGCGATCGACCACCTCGCCGCCGAGGGCGCCGTGTTCACCGACGCCCACTCGGTCGCCCCGTGGACCCTGCCGTCCGCCCGGTCGATCGTCACCGGCCGGCACCCCGAGTACTACGACAACGCGCCCACCGTGCAGTCGATCCTCCGGGATCGCGGCTGGGCGACCGCGTTCGTCGCCGGCAACGTGTACCTGTCGGTGAACTTCGACATGGAGCGCGACTGGGACTTCCACCGGGTCGGGCTGTGGCCGCTCGCCGAGGAGACGACCGACGACGCGCTGCGGTGGCTCGACGAGCACCCCGGTCGCGACGCGCTGATCCAGGTCCACTACATGTCGACCCACCTGCCGTACGTCGAGCCGCCGTCGTACCGGCACAAGTACGCCGGCGAGGGCACCGGGGCGCTCCGCGAGGAGTTCCACCTGTCGGACGTCCGCAAGGCGAACATCGACGAGGACGCCGACGCCCAGCAGTACGTCAAGGATCGGTACGACAACAACGTCCGGTACGCGACCGACCAGGTCCAGCGGATCGTGGAGGTCCTCGACGACAACGACGTGCTGGTGCTGTTCGCCGACCACGGCGAGGAGTTCTGGGACCACCAGGGGTTCGAGCACGGCCACACCCTGTACGAGGAGCTGCTGCACGTCCCGGTCGTGATCCGCGCCCCCGGCGTCGTCCCGCGGAAGATCGGCGCGCCGGTGTCCCTGCTCGACCTCACGCCGACGATCCTCGACCTCGCCGGGGCCCCGATCCCGCCCGACCTCGACGGGCGGTCGCTCGTCCCGCTGCTGAAGGACCAGCCGGCGGCCGATCAGCCGTTCCTGACGCGCGACCTCGCGGTCGGACGCCCGCTGTACGGGACCGAGCGGTGGGGCGTGCTCCACGGCGACGAGAAGTGGACCACCCACGAGGGCAAGGAGTACCTGTTCGACCTCGGCGACGACCCGGTCGAGAAGAAGAACCTACTGAAGTCCGACGAGTCGGGCGGGGCGCCATACCGCGAGTACCTCGCGAAGTCGCTCGGGCGCGAGGTCGGCGCCGCGTACCGCCTGCTCCCGACCAACCACCGCGGGGGGCCCCCGATCCCGGGCCTGTGGGCGCTGTGCACCGTCCCCGGCGGGTTCAAGAGCGCGTGGAAGGCAGACGATCCGCTCGAGAACAGCGCCGCCGACGTGAAGCTCCTCACCGACCCGGCGGAGATCGCCGCCGCGCTCGCCCGGTACGGGATCAAAGACCACCCGGTCGGAGCGGACGCCGGCGCGGCCGAGATCTGCTGGCACGCCGGCTGGTTCGGGTCGCGCGAGGTGTACACCGTGCCGAACCGGCCCCTGGCCGACGTCGGACGCGAGATGGTGTGCAGCGCGTACCTCGGCGACCGGTCCGGCGGGCACCAGGGCACGATGCGGATCCCGACCGACCGCGATCCGACGATCGCCGGCCCGCGCACGCCCGCCCTCGCGAAGCTGTCGCTCGATCAGCGCCAGCTCGCGTGGAGCTTCGGGATCGCGCCGATCCCGAACGAGCGGACCCTCGCGTTGTCCGGCCGGGAAGACGAGACCAACGAGATGCTCGAGGCGATGGGGTACGTCGACCCTGAGAAACCCGAGGGGAAGCCCGAGGGCAAGCCCGGCGACAAGGACGACAAGGAGCCCGCCCGTCCCCTGGTGGCGTGCGAGCCGCCGGCGGCCCCGTGACCGGCATCGCGCTGCTCGTGGGGCTCGCCGGGTGCGGCGGGCCGACCCGGCCGGCGCCGGTCGCGGACGGGGCGGTGACGATCCGGCTCGCCGACCTGCCGTTCGCCGAGCTGACCCTCCCGCCGCACTCCCACCCGACCGA
>JBEBJW010000017.1:0-17837 GCA_040079715.1 Myxococcota bacterium
GGGTGGGCAGGGCCCTACGCGAGGCCGGCGATCGACGCGACGCCGATCCCGATCAGCACGATCCCGAGGACCGCGTAGAACAACCGGGCGCCGCCCCGGCCGAACATCCGGACGAACAGCGCCGCGCGGCGCGAGGCCATGAACCAGTCGGCGTCGGTGCCCGCCCCGTACAGCGAGAACACGCCCACCCCGGCGAGCACCACCCCTGCAACCGTGTCCGTGGTCATGGGATCGGGTGTAGCCTGGCGAGGGCGCGGTCGTCGAACGCCGCCCGGGGTTAGGTGGATCAACGATGTCCGAGCCCGCGACCAAGACGATCCAGGTCAACGATCTCCCGCGGATCAACGAGATCTCGTTCGTCCTCGCGAAGAACGGGTTCGGCCACCTGTTGAACCTGTTCGGGATCGCCGCGGTGTTGCCGCCGGGGACCGACAAGTCCACCGGCCCGTTCGCCCGGCGGCTCCGGCAGGTGCTGATCGACCTCGGGCCCACGTTCGTGAAGCTCGGGCAGGTGCTGTCGGTCCGCCCGGACATCCTGCCGCAGGACGTGCTGACCGAGTTCGAGAGCCTGCAGGACCGCGTCCCGCCGATGATGATGGACGACGTCCGGTGGGTGGTCGAGCAGGAGCTCCAGCAGCCGCTCGAGAACGTGTTCGAGTCGTTCGACCCCACGCCGCTCGGCTCGGCGTCGATCGCCCAGGTCCACCGCGCCACGCTGGTCGGCGGCCAGGAGGTCGCGGTCAAGCTCCAACGCCGCGGGATCGAGCGCACGATCCGGAGCGACATCAGCATCCTGTACTCGCTCGCCACCGTC
This sequence comes from Myxococcota bacterium, assembly GCA_040079715.1. Lineage (GTDB taxonomy): Bacteria > Myxococcota_A > UBA796 > UBA796 > JACKER01. The sequence goes on from JBEBJW010000017.1 coordinate 815, forward strand.
GCCGAGGGCCGGATCACCTTGCCGGGGCTGCACACCCCGCGGGCGATCATCCGCGAGTTCGACGTGGCGATCTCGCAGGAGCTCGACTTCCTCCAGGAGCTGCAGAACGCGGAGCGGATGGCCCGCCACCTCGATCCCCTGCCCAACGTCGGGGTGACCGTCCCCGGCGTGTACCCGCAGTGGTCCACCCGGCGGATGCTGGTGATGGACCTGATCGAGGGGATGTCGCTCCAGCAGAAGATCCAGGAGCTCGAGCCCGGGAGCGCCGAGGCCAAGCGGATCGCCCACGCGATCATGGACGCCACCTACCGGATGGTGTTCGACTTCGGGTTCTTCCACGGGGATCCCCACCCCGGCAACCTGTTCGTCGCGCGCGACGGCCGCCTCGTGTACCTCGACTTCGGGATGGTCGGCACCCTCACCGGCGCGATGCAGGAGACGATCGTCAACGCGTTCACCAGCATGGTGTTCCGCGACGCCCAGACCCTCGCGATGACCGTGTACCGCGCGGGCGCCACCCGGGGCCGGGTCGACATCAAGGCGTTCGTCGACGAGCTCGAGCGCAAGATGCAGCAGTACTACGGCGCCTCGCTCGACGATCTCGCCAACCCGACGACCTTCATGGAGGTCGTCGAGATGTGCACCCGGTTCCAGATCAGCCTGCCGGCGGAGTACGCGGTCCTGTCCCGCGCGATCACCCTGGTCGAGGGCGAGATCCGCGCGCTGATGCCCGGGCTCGACATCGTCGAGGAGGTCAAGCCGTACGCTCAGCGGCTGATGGCGCGTCGGTTCAGCCCGGAGCGGGTCGCGCACGACGCTGCGCGGCTGATGATCCAGGTCCAGGGCCACTTCCGCGACCTGCCCACGCAGGTCAACCAGATGATGATGGACCTGCAGGGCGGCAACGTGCAGATCGTGACCCGCGATCCCGACGCGGCGCGGCTGCGCGAGGAGATCCGGGCCGCCGTCCTCCGGCTGTCGCTCGCGGCCGCTGCGAGCACGGTCACGATGGGCTCGATGCTGTTCCTCGCCGCGTGGTCGCCCGCGCCGTTCGGGATCCCGCTGTTCGGGTTGTTCGGGGGGATCTCGCTGCTCGCGGGCCTGTCGCTGTTCGGGGCGCTCGGGATCCACGTGTTCTTCGCGCGGTTCCTGTCGTTGTCGTACTGGCAGCGGCTGTTCCTCGGGGTGTTCCGGTTCCTGTGGTGGCGACGGGACCCCTGACCGGGCGGGTCGCTCGCCGGTTGTGGTAGTGTCGGCCGAGCGATCGGGGGTCCCGTGATCCCCGGTGGATCGCCGCGCGATCCCTGCGGCCCAACGCCGCCCGTCGCGAGTTCACGTCGAGGTGAGTCCGGTGTCGATCAAGCTCGAGTTCTCCCGCGGCGAGGTGATCGCCGACAAGTACGAGGTCGTCGACCTGCTGGACGAGAGCCCGCTCGGCATCACGTACCGGACCAAGCACATCAAGACCGGCAAGTACGTCCGGCTGCTGGTGCTCCGTCCGAAGGTGGCCGGGCGCGAGCAGAAGGACCAGATCGTCGAGGCGTTCAAGCGGTCGAAGGCGATCGTCCACCCTCACCTGGTCAAGGTGGGGGAGCTGGGCGAGCACGACGGCGTGGCCTACCTGACCTACGAGGACTTCGAGGGCGGCACGCTGCGGGAGCTGCTCCAGGAGTACCGGGTCAACGGCAAGCAGTTCGCGCTCAAGGAGGCCGCCCAGATCTGCATGCAGATCCTCGAGGGCCTCGACGCGCTCCACAAGGGTGCGCCCCACGCCGAGGGCGCCCCGGACAGCGGCAGCATCGTGATGCGCGCCCTCCGCCCGGAGTACGTGCTCGTCAGCGTCCGGTACACCGGCCCGCGCAAGCAGACGTTCGTGGCCCAGACCAAGGTGATCGGCGGCGGGTTCTGGGACCTCGTGCCCGCCGCGGTCCTCGCCGAGGACGAGTTCACCCGGGGCGAGGCGCAGTACATCGCCCCCGAGCTGAAGAGCTTCGAGCCGCACTTTTCGCCGCGGTCCGACGTGTTCTCCGCCGGGGTGATCTTCTACGAGATGCTGGTCGGGCAGGCCCCGGTCGGCAGCTACCAGCTCCCGAAGGTCAAGCGGCCGGACCTGCCGGACCACGTGAACACCGTGATCGAGCTGGCCCTCGCCCAGGCCCCGGACGACCGGTACCCGTCGGCCGGCGACTTCGTCAGCGATCTGCAGCGCACGTTCCAGGAGGGCGCGTTCGGCGACGAGCCCGTGCGCCGGCCGCTCGTCACCCCGATCGGGTGGGCGCTCGCGCTGACCCTGGTGGTGTTCATCGGGGTGATCGTGTTCGCGCTCCGCCCGAACCCCGAGCGTGACGCGAAGGTCGCCGACGCAGCGATCCGCGAGCAGGTGTACCTCGAGCTCCAGGAGAGCCAGCCCTCTCCCGACGAGTTCAAGAAGGTGTACGAGCGCCACCCGCCGAACATGATCTACATCCCGGCCGGCCCGTTCGTGGTCGGGCGGATGCGGACCGATCTCAACGCGGTGTCGAGCGAGCCGATCGCCCAGCGCAAGGAGACGAAGGGCTACCTGATCGACGTGTTCGAGTACCCGAACCTGAAGAACACGGCCCCGAAGTTCGACGTGACCTACAAGGACGCGGAGCGGTTGTGCCAGGAGGCCGGCAAGCGGCTGTGCACCGCGGACGAGTGGGAGCGCGCGTGCAAGGGCCCGCGGTCGCTGAACTACTCGTACGGCGACACCTACGACGACGAGTTCTGCGGCAAGGGGCTCGAGGAGTGGTACCCCTCCGGCACGAAGGAGAACTGCAAGTCCGAGTGGGGCGTGTACGACCTGTCCGGCGACTTCCGCGAGTGGACCGGCTCGTCGTCGAAGCCCGGCCGCACGATCGTCAAGGGCGGCCTGCAGGGCTCACCCGACAAGGGCAGCCGGTGCGCCCACGCCGAAGACGAGTCGGAGAACTACACCGACAAGTCGCTGTCGTTCCGGTGTTGCCGAGACGTCGACGCGCCGCCGGTCGTCGCCACCCCCGCGCCGCCGCCGAACTGACCGCGGATGGCCGGACCGCGTCGCCTGCTCACGCCGTGGACGGCGTACGGAGCGCTCCGAGATCAGCTCGGTAGCGTCCGCAAGACCTACCTCGCCGGGGATCGGATCCGCCGGCGGGACGACATGGGCCGCCAGGAAGAGCTGGTGTTGCTGATCCACGGGTTCTTCCAGACGCGCAACATCTGGGAGGTGATGGAGGATCGGCTCCGGCACGACGGGTTCGGCGTGATGTCGTTCAACCTCGGCGGGCTGCTGTCGCGGTTCAACACGAACCCGGTCGATCGCTCGGCCGAGCTCGTCGCCGAGAAGATCGAGTCGCTCGGCCGGCGGCACGGGTTCGACCGGCTGCACCTCGTCGGGCACAGCAAGGGCGGCCTGATCGCCAGGCGGTACGTCCAGCAGTTCGGCGGCGAGCGCCGGGTCAAGAGCGTGATCACCCTCGGCACGCCGCACCACGGCACGCCGACCGCGATGGTCGGGGTGGCGCTGATGGGGTTCGGGGTGATCCGGTCGTCGGCGCGCGAGCTGCTGCCGCGATCGCGGCTGGTCAGCGCCCTCGGCCGCGACACGTTCCCGGCGGAGATCCCCCTCACCTCGGTGTACTCGCGGGCGGACGTGGTCTGTCCGTACTGGGCGAGCGTGCTCCGGCCGCGGTCCGGCGAGGAGTCGCACCTCGCGAACGTCGAGGTCGACCGCGTCGGTCACAGCCAGCTGGTGTGGGATCCGGGCGTGTACCGGATCGTCCGCGAGCGCCTGTTCGCCGCGGTCGATCTGTGGCGGGACCGCACCGCTGGTTAGCGGGGGGTCGGAGGTGCTCGTGCGCGACGCGTACCGCGACGCGGGGGTCGACATCGACGCCGGTGACGCCCTGGTCGATCGGATCAAGCCGCTCGCGAAGCGGACGATCCGCGCGAGCGCCGGCCCGGGGCTGCCCGGGGTCGTCGGCGGGATCGGGTCGTTCGGCGGCCGGTTCGCCCTCGGAACGTACCGCGACCCGGTGTTGGTCTCCGGCACCGACGGCGTCGGCACCAAGCTGCTCGTGGCCCAGCGCCTCGGGAACCACCGCACGATCGGGATCGATCTGGTCGCGATGTGCGTGAACGACGTGGTGGTGCTCGGCGCGCAGCCGCTGTTCTTCCTCGACTACTACGCCACCGGCAAGCTCGACGTCGACGAGGCCGAGCAGGTGGTCGCCGGGATCGCCGCCGGGTGCGAGCAGGCCGGCTGCGCGCTCCTCGGCGGAGAGACGGCCGAGATGCCCGGGATGTACGCGCCCGGCCACTACGACCTCGCCGGGTTCGCGGTCGGGGTGGTCGAGCGCGACCAGATCGTCGACGGGACCGCGATCCGCCCGGGCGACCGGCTGGTCGGCGTGCCGTCGGCGGGGCTGCACAGCAACGGGTACTCGCTCGTCCGGCGGCTGCTCGACGACCTCGACCCGACCGTCGACCCCGGCGGGCTCGGGCGAACGCTCGGGGCCGAGCTGCTCGAGCCGACCCGGATCTACGCGTCGCTGATGGGGTCGATCCGCGGCCGGTTCAAGGGCGCGGCGCACATCACCGGCGGCGGCCTGCCCGGCAACGTGCCGCGGATGTTCCCGGACGGGATCGGCGCGGTGATGTGGCGCGGGAGCTGGCGGATTCCGCCGATCTTCGAGCTGCTCCGTCAGCGCGGCGGCCTCGACGAGGCAGAGCTCGTCCGGACGTTCAACTGCGGCCTCGGGATGGTGCTCGCGGTCGAGCGGTCCGAGGCCGACGCCCTCGCGGCCGAGGTCGGCGGGACGATCGTCGGCGAGGTCACCGCCGCTGCCCCCGGATCCGACGGGTGGGAGCTCGCGTGACCGTCCCGGTCGCGGTGATCGCGTCCGGCTCGGGCACGAACCTCCAGGCGCTGATCGACGACGCCGCCAGCCCGGGCCACCCGGTGTCGCTGGCGGTGGTGGTGTCGGACCGGCTCGACGCGGGCGCGCTCGACCGGGCCCGCGCCGCCGGGATCCCAGCGGTCCACGTCCCCCGCCGCGGTCACCCCGACCGCGACGCGCACGACCGCGCGATCGGCCGGGTGCTGATCAATCACGGCGTGGAGTGGATTTGCCTTGCTGGCTACATGCGCCTGGTGGGCCCGGGGCTGCTCGACGCCTATCGGTGGCGGGTCCTGAACGTCCACCCGGCGCTGCTCCCGGCGTTCCCCGGGCTCGACGCCCAACGCCAGGCCCACGCGGCCGGGGTCCGGATCGCCGGGTGCACGATCCACCTCGTCGACGAGGGCACCGACACCGGGCCGATCGTCGCGCAAGGTGCCGTGCCGGTGCTCCCGACCGACGACGTCGACGCCCTCCGCCGTCGGATCCTGCGGATGGAGCACGCGCTGTACCCGCGGGTCCTCCGGTGGGCGGTCGAGGGACGGCTGACGGTCGAAGACCGCCGGGTGATCCTGGATCTGCCCCCAGGGGCCTCCGCGTCCGCGTTCGATCCCCGCCCGTGAGGCGCCGATGAGCTGGCAGATCCCGTACCGGTCGAAGCTGATGACCGCCGACGCCGCGGTCGCGTCGATCCCCGACGACGCGCGTGTGTACCTGTCCGGCAACGCGGCGACGCCGCGGGCGCTGTGCGCCGCCCTGGCCATGTCGTTGGGGGGCCCCACCCTGGCCCGCCGGGCGAAGGCCGGCCGGGGGACGATGACCGCGAGCCACGTGCTGCTGCTCGGCCAGGACCCGGTCCTGCCGCGAGATCGGCGGGAGATCCGCCACCGCGCGTGGTTCGTCGGTCCGGCCGACCGCGCCCAGGTCAACTCGGGCGAGGCGGACTACGTCCCGAGCCACCTGTCGGAGATCCCGCGGATGATCCGACAGATGGACCGCCCGCTCGACGCGGCGCTGCTGTCGGTCGCCCCGCCGGACGAGCACGGGTTCCTGTCGCTCGGGGTCGAGGTGATGGCGTCGCTCGCGGCAGCGGAGCGCGCACGGAAGGTCGTGGTCCAGGTGAACCGCCGGATGCCGCGGGTGTTCGGCGGCAGCTTCCTCCACGTGTCGGACGTCCACGCGATCGTCGAGCACGACGAGGAGCTGCCGGAGCTCGCGTGCGAGGCCCCGACCGCAGAGGAAGCCGCGATCGCCGCCCACATCGTCCCGATGATTCCCGAGCAGGCGACCCTCCAGCTCGGGATCGGCGGCGTGCCGGACGCGGTGATCGGGATGCTCCGCGACCGGGACGACCTCGGCGTGCACTCCGAGATGATCTCCGACGGGGTGATGTCGGCGACCGAGCGGGGGGTGATCACCGGGCGGTTCAAGACGGTCCACCCGCGGAAGATCGTCACCACGTTCGTGCTCGGGACCCGCGCACTGTACGACTGGGTCGACGAGAACCCCGGGATCGAGGCCCACCCGTGCGACGTGACCAACGATCTGGGGATCGCGTCGGCGAACCGGAGGTTGGTGGCGATCAATTCGGCGATCTCGGTCGACCTGACCGGCCAGGTCAACAGCGACTCGATCGGCCCGCGGATCTGGTCCGGGTTCGGCGGGCAGGTCGACTTCATCCGGGCCGCGTCCCGGTCGGACGGCGGGGTCCCGATCGTCGCGCTGCCGTCGACGGCGAAGAACGGCACCCTGTCGCGGATCGTCCCGTCGCTCGCGGCCGGCGCGGGGATCGTGACCACCCGGGCGGACGTCCACTGGGTGGTGACCGAGTTCGGCGCGGTCAACCTGTACGGACGCTCGCTGCGGGCCCGGGCGGCGCTGCTCACCTCGATCGCCCACCCGAAGTTCCGAGACGAGCTGACCGCAGCGGTCAGTCGAGGGTGAGCGTCCACGCGCCCGGCGCGCCCCGCCACCCGGCGACCTCGAGCCGGAAGGTGCGGGTGGCGCTCAGATCGACCGTGAGCAGCTCCGGTCCGACCAGCCCCGGTGCGGCGGACTCGTCGAGGAGCAGCGGTCCCGTGGCGTACACCTGGTACAGCATCAGGTCGTCGTCGGCGGCGACGTCCCAGTCGAGGCGGAGATCCCACGACCCGGACGACGCCACCTGGTACTCGACGAAGTCGAGGTCCGCGTCGTACTGGTCGAGCGCGTCGTGCCCGGTCGAGGCGAGCTCGCCGCACACGACGGTCCCGGCGGTGACGACCCCGAGCGGGATCGCCGCGTCGCCGACCTCGCCGACCACGATCCCGACGTCGGCGGTCTCGACCTCCACCTCGACGTCCCCGGTGCCGACGCTCGCGCGGTCGATCACGTTCACCGCGACGACGTGATCGGCGCCGAGCGTGCACCCGCCGAGCCGCGGGCGGGCCAGCGCGAACGTCAGCGTGTCGCCGTCGAACGACGCGAGGTCGTCCGGGATCGCCAGGACGGACAGCACGCCGTCGAACTCGACCTGGACCGTGCCACCGTCGAGGGGCGCGTCGCCGGGATCCACCTCCGCGGTCACCACCAGCTCGGTGTCGAGGGCGTCGATCGCGACCGAGACCAGCACCGGGTCCGGGTCCGGCGGGGTCGTGGTCGTGGTCGTGGTCGTGGACGTCGGGGTCGTGGTCGGGGTGGTCGTGGTCGTGGTCGTGGTCGTGGTCGTGGTCGTGTCCACCGTGGTCGACCCGGGGGTCGTCGGGGTCGTGATCGTCGTCGTCGACGAGCCCGTCGTCGTCGTGGTCACGACCGGGTGCACCACCACCACCCGGTCCGGGGTGGAGCACGCGACGAGGAGCTGGACCGCGAACATCGGAGCCTCCGCTCGCCCTCGTGCCCCGCCGATGCCCCGGGATCGACGCCCAGTTGCCGGTTGTTGCACGCCGAGACGGGTGGAGCTCATCCAGACCACTCAGTCGGCCAGGATCCGCTCGACGATCCCCGAGACGATGCTCACCAGCAGGGCGCCGAGCACCGCCGCGCCGAACGACGACACCGAGAACCCCGGCACGAACCACGCGGCGAGCCCGAACGCCGCGGCGTTGACGACCAGGTAGAACAGGCCGAGGGTCAGGATCGTGATCGGGAGCGTGATCCACGCGAGCACCGGCCGGACCGACGCGTTGACCAACCCGACCACCAGGCCGCCGATCGCGAGCGCGCCGACCGAGTCGACCCGCACGCCCGGCATCAGCCACGCGACCAGCCCGAGCGCCACCGACACCGACAACCAGTGCACCAGGAACCGCGTCATCGGACCCCCTCGGATCCCTTCTGCGCACCGACCGGTCGATCGACCAGCCCCCGCGCTCAGCCCGGGCCAGGGTCGTCCCGACGAGCGGAGGGTCCGTCGGGTGGGCGGTCCACCGCCGACCGGAGGGCGCCCAGCGCCGCCGGGAAGTCGAACTGCTCCATCGACCGCTCGATCGAACCGAACGCGCGCCCGAGTCGGGCCACGAGCAGATCCCGGCCGTCGCGCAGCAGGTCCTGGGCGCCGAGGTCGTCCTCGAGCAGCAGCGCTTCGAGCCGCACCAGCAGCTGATCGACCCGCCCGAGGTCGAGCGCGGCAGCCGGGGCGGCGGCCCGGTCGAACCCGATCGGGGTCTGGCCGAGCGACGGGATCCACCGCCCGATCGTGTCGTACAAGGTGGCGGGGTCCACCGGCTTCGCGAGGTGGTCGTTCATCCCGGCGGCCAGGCACCGCGCGCGGTCCTCGCCGAACGCGCTGGCGGTCATCGCGACGATCGGCGTGCCCGACCCGGCGCGGCGGATCCGGCGGGTCGCCTCGAGGCCGTCGATCCCCGGCATCTGGACGTCCATCAGGATCAGGTCGTACCGCGCGGCTTCGGCCATCCGGACCGCGGCCAGCCCGTCGCTGGCGAGGTCGGCGGTCAGCCCGGCGTCCGCCAGCAAGCCGAGCGCGACCTCCTGGTTCACCGGATCGTCCTCGACCACCAGCACCCGCCCGCGCCGTGACATCGTCGGCGCGACCGTCCGCTCGACGGGGGCCACCGACGCGCGCCCGTCCCGCCCGAGCACCGCGGTGAACCAGAACGTGCTCCCGACGTGCAGCTCGCTCGTGACGCCGGCCTCCCCGTCCATCAGCTCGGCCAGCCGCCGGCTGATCGCCAGCCCGAGCCCGGTGCCGCCGTAGCGGCGGGTCGTCGTCGGATCCGCCTGCTCGAACGCCTTGAACAGCCGCGACATCGCCGGCTCCGAGATGCCGATCCCGGTGTCGGCGACCTCGAACCGGACGGTGAGCTGGTCGGGGCCCTCGGACAGCTGGCGGGCGGTGATCCGGATCGTGCCGAAGTTGGTGAACTTCACCGCGTTGGTCGCGAAGTTCAGCAGGATCTGGCTGAGCCGGGTCGGGTCGCCGCGCAGCCCGCGCGTCAGCAGCCGTGGATCGACCGCGGTGTGCACCGCGAGGCCCTTGGCGACCGCCCGGTCGGAGATCAGCGCCACCACGCGGTCGACGACGGTCCCCACCTCGAGCTCGGTCAGGTCGAGCGTGAGCTTGCCGGCCTCGATCTTCGAGATGTCGAGGATGTCGTTCACGATCGCCAGCAGGTGGTGGGCGGCGTCGGACACCTTCCGCAGCCGCTCGCTCTGGGCCCGGTCGGTCGCGGATCGACCGAGCAGGTGGGTCAACCCGACGATCGCGTTCATCGGGGTCCGGATCTCGTGGCTCATGTTGGCGAGGAACGCGCTCTTCGACCGGTTCGCCGACTCCGCCGCGTCGCGGGCGTCGGACAGCTCGGCGGCGTACGCCGACAGCGCCCCGTTCGCCCGCTCGAGCTGCGCGGTGCGCTCGAGCACCAGCTCCTGGAGGTGGTGGCGGTGCCGATCGAGCTCCCGCTCGATCCGCCGCCGGTCGGTCACGTCCTCCTGGACCGACAGGTAGTGCGACACCTCGCCGCTCGGCTGGCGCAGGCTGGTGATCTTTGCGGCGGCGACGTAGGTGCTGCCGTCCTTGCGCCGGTTCACGAACTCGCCGCTCCAGTCGCGGCCGGCGGCGAGGGTCGGGTACAAGTCGTGCTGACCGGGGTCTCCCGGTTCGGCCTGGAGCAGGGCGACGTTCTGCCCCACGAGCTCGTCGCGGGTGTAGCCGCTGGTCGCCTCGAACGCGGCGTTGACGTAGTCGATCCGGCCATCGAGATCGGTGACCACGACCATCGTCGGGCTCTGCTCGACCGCGAGCGACAGGCGCGCGAGCTGCGCGTGGGCGCGGTGGTGGTCGGTCACGTCCTGGGCGGTCCCGTGGGCGAACAGCGCGCGGCCCTCCGCATCGCGGTCGATCACCGCCCGCTCGCGGACCCACCGGACCTCGCCGTCGACCACGATCCGGTGCTCGACATCGTGGCTGCCGCTGGCGACGGCACCCTCCCACGCCGCGAACAGCGCCGCCCGATCGTCGGGGTGGGTGCGCTCGGACAGCGTGTGGTAGCCGATCGGCGACCCGAGCGGCACCCCGAACATCCGGAAGGTCTCGTCCGACCACCGCTGGTCGCCGGTCCGGAGATCCACGGTCCAGCTCCCGATCCGCGCCACCGCCTGGGCGAGCTTGAGCTGGGCCTCGCTCGCCCGGAGCGCCTGCTCGGTCGCCCGCTTCGCGGTCACGTCGACGAACGACACCAGCAGCGATCGGAGCTCTCCGCTGGCCCCGCGGATCGGCTCGGTGTTGACCTGGATCCACACCGGGGTGCCGTCCGGCCGGGTCAGGCCGAACGCGCGGTCCCGGATCCCCGCCCCGTCGAGCGACACCGGCGCGGCGTCCGCGACGGCACCGTCGCCCTCGGGCTCGGTTCCGGTCGGGCGCCACGCCACCACGTCGCCGATCGTCGAGGCGTCGACCCCGAGGATGCGCAGCGCCGCGGGGTTCCAGGTGGTGAGGCGCCCGTCGGTGTCGAACAGGACGATCCCCTCGGTCAGCGCGGTCACCACCGACCGGTGCCGGTCCTCGCTGTCGCGGAGCTTCTCGTCGGCCTCCCGACGCCACGACAGGTCGGTCATCGTCCCGACGAACCGGGTCGGACGGCCGCTGCGGTCGCGCCCGGCCACCATCCCCTGGTTCAGCACCCACTTCGGGTTTCCGTCTCGGCACACCAGGCGGTGTTCCACCCGGACCGCGTGGGTGGCGCCGGTCAGGTGGGCGGCGAACGCGTCCGCGACGCGGGCGAGCTCCTCGTCCGGGATCCGCCCGAACAGCGCGCGCGGGTGTTCGCCGACGCTGCCCTCGGGGTACCCGAGCATCGCCGCCCACTGGCGCGAGTAGTACACCCGATCGGTCGCGAGGTCCCAGTCCCACACGCCGTGGCCGGCGGCCTCGAGCGCGGTGATCCACCGGGCCTCGTTGTCGCGGAGCCGGTCGGCCGCCCGCCGATCTTCGGTCACGTCGCGCCACACCGCTGCCATCAACCGCCGGCCGCCGCGGTCGATGAACGTGCCGGTCAACCGGACGTCTCGGCGCTCCCCGCTCCGGGTCAGTTGCTGCGCGTCGATCACCACGTACGGCGGGGCGTCCGGATCGAGGACCACCCGCCGGATCGCGTTCGGATCGACGAACGGATCGATGTCCGGGAGGGTCAACCGGGCGAACTCGGCCCGCGAGTACCCGAGCGGTCGGCAGGCGGCGTCGTTGAACTCGACGAACCGGAGCGTCTCGGGGTCGATCACCGCGATCCCGTCGTCGGTCTGGCCGAGGACGACCCGGTAGACCTGTTCGAGCTCGAGCAGGCGCGACTCCACCGACAGATCGCGGCACGCGACGCTCGTGAACCGGGTCCTCCCGCGCACGAAGCCGCTGGTGGTGGCCTCGACCGGCAGGCGGCTGCCGTCCACGCGGACCAGCGCCGACGTCGCCACCCGGAGCGCGGGGTCGAGCGACAGGTCCTCGCCGATCGCGAGCCACCGATCGATCGGCGTCCCGAGCAGGTCGGCCGTAGCCGCGCACACCAGCCGGGCGAACCGCGGGTTGACCTCCACGATCCGACCGCTGGGGTCGACGATCGCGACGCCGTCGTTCGACTGCTCGATCAGCAGGCGTTGACGGGCCTCCTCGGCGTCGTGCTCCCACGCGCGTCGCCGGACCTCCGTCACGTCGTCGACGAACCCGTACCACGCGACGGTCCCGTCGGGTCCGCGCTCGGGCTGGGCGTGGATCTCGCACGACATCTCGCCGCGGGTCGGGTGTTCGAGCCGGAGCTCGAGTCGCAGCTGGGTCAGGGTGTCGGCGGAGGCGCTGATCGCCCCGAGCAGTCGCAGGCGCTCGATCCGCTCGAGTCGGTCCAGCAGAGCCGCCAGGTCGATGCCCGGCTCGCCAGGGGGGATCCCGAACAGCGCCTCGAACCGGTCGCTGGCGAACGGCACGGTCAACGTCCCGTCGGGCCGCCGCTCCATCGCGAACAGCACCCCGGGGACGATCCGGGCGATCTTCGCCAGTAACTCGGTCCGCGACCGCTCCGCCTCGGCCGCCCGCCACGACCGGGTGACGTCCCGCGCCGTGCCGACGATCGCGACCAGCGCCCCGTCCGGCCCGAAGCTCGGGGTCTTGACCGTCTCGAACACCCACCCGTCCCCGAGGGCGACGTGCTGGCGGATCGCGAGCGAGGTGCGGGCCTCGGTCGCGTCCCGGTCCGACGCGAGGTACTCGGCCGCGACCTCCGGCGGGAACAGGTCGTGGTCGGTCCGCCCGATCACGTCCGCCTCGGCGATCCCGGTCACCCGCTCCCACGCCGGGTTGACCATCTGGTACCGGCCAGCGGCGTCCTTGACCCACATCGGGTCCGAGATCGTGCGCAGGACATCGCGCACGTCGAGGGTCTCGGGTCCAGCCGCGGACATCGGGCCTCCGGCAGTCCCATCGGACCCCGGCGCCCCCGCTTCAGGCCTTCAGCTTCAGCCGGAGGTCTTCTTCGGTGTCGGCGTACTGGTCCGCGATCCGGCACAGCTCGTCGAACGCCTGATCGAACGCGTCGACCACGTCGGGATCGAAGTGCCGCCCGCGCTCGTTCAGGATGATCGCCCGGGCCGCCTGCGGGCTCATCGGCTCCTTGTACACCCGCCGGGACACCAGCGCGTCGAACACGTCGGCCAGGGCCATCAGGCGGGCCGGGATCGGGATCGCGTCGCCGGCGAGGCGGTCCGGGTACCCGGAGCCGTCCCACTTCTCGTGGTGGTGGAGCGCGATCTGCTTCGCGTAGGCGAGGAACTCGATCGGCTGCGCGTGGTCGCGCTCGGCCATCTCGATCGCCTCGGCGCCGAGCTTCGCGTGGGTCCGCATCACCGCCCACTCGTCGGCGGTGAGCTTGCCGGGTTTGCGGAGGATCTGGTCGGGGATGCCGACCTTGCCGATGTCGTGCAGGATCGCCGACCGCGCGATCAGGTCGATCGACTGGTCGGTCAGGGTGGCGCGGAACCGCGGGTGGCGCAGGAGCCGCCGGGCGAGCGTCGCGACGTACCCCCGCGTCCGGTGGAGGTGGTTGCCGGTCTCGGGATCCCGCATCTCGGCGAGGGCGGCGATCGCGTGGATGCTCGCGTCCTGGATCGACTGGTTCATCGCCACCCGGCGCGTCACCTCGGCCTCGAGCCAGGCGTTCTGGGTCCGGAGTCGGTCGCGGCTCCGCTTGAGCTCGAGCTGCGCCTGGACCCGCGCGAGCACGATCCCGGCCCGGATCGGCTTCGTCACGTAGTCCACGGCCCCGAGCTCGAGCCCGCGCTGCTCGTCCTCGGTCGAGTCGAGCGCGGTGACGAAGATCACCGGCACGTCTCGGGTCGCCGGCGACGCCCGCAGCTCGGTCATCACCCGGTACCCATCCATCTCGGGCATCATCACGTCGAGCAGGATCAGGTCCGGCTGCGGATCGCTGGCCGCGATCTCCAGCGCCCGGCGCCCCGACGTCGCCACCCGGACCCGGTACGCCGGCTGGAGCAGCCCCCCGAGCACGGTCAGGTTGTCCGGCGTGTCGTCCACGACGAGGACGGTCGCGCGAGGAAACGTGGTCGGGGCAGTCGTCATGATCGAACCGTACCCGAATTCGGACCCGGGTCGGGGTACGGCAGGTTGCAGTATTTTGGTTTCTGCGACCCGCGACTACCCTGCCGTGCGATGTACCGCGTCGACCCCGGGGACCTTCTCGATCGTCCCGATCAGGCGGGCCAGCTCGTTCACATCACGGAGCTCGAGCTCGAGCGTGACCACCCCCACCGGGGTGACCCCCTGCCCGTCCGCCCGGGTCGACGCCTCGGCCCGGTTGATGTTCACGCCGTTCTGCTGGCAGATCTGGGTGATCTTCGCCAGCATCCCCGGCCGATCGGAGCAGAAGATCTTGATCTCGCCGCTGTGCTTCGCCTCGGCGTGCTGATCCCACTCGACCGAGATCTGGCGCTCGGGATCCATCGCGGCGAGCTGCGGACAATGCGACCGGTGGACCGTGATCCCCCGCCCGCGGGTGATGAACCCGGCGATCGGCTCGCCCGGCAGCGGCCCGCAACACTTCGCGAACGACACCAGCAGGCCGTCTTCGCCGGTGATCAGCACCGGGCTCGTCGACGGGCGGCGGAACCGGTTCAACAGCGACGACAGGGCGCCCTGCTGCTCGGCCTCGTGGCGGGTCTGGTACACCCCGTCCGGCAGCAGATCCTTGACCAGACCGGCGAGCGCGACCTGCCCGCGGGCCACGTCGACCAGCAGCGTGTCGAGGTCCTTGACCCCGCGCCGCTTCAGGGTGTCCTTGAGCTGGCCTTCCTTGTGGATCCGCGGGAGGGTCCACCCGAACCGCTTCAGCTCGGCCTCGATCATCTCCTTGCCGAGGCGGAGCCCCTGATCGCGCTCCTCCTGCCGCAGGAACCGTCGGATCTTCTGGATCGCGCGGCCGGTGCGGGCGATCCCGATCCAGTCGCGGCTCGGCTTCTGGTTGTCGGAGGTCAGGATCTCGACCGTGTCGCCCGACTGCAGCTCGTACCGCAGCGCGACCATCCGCCCGTTGACTTTGGCGCCGGTGCACCGGTTGCCGACGCCAGTGTGAACCGCATAGGCAAAGTCGAGCGCGGTGGCCCCCTGCGGGAACCGCTTCACGTCGCCCTTCGGCGTGAACACGAACACTTCGTCCGCGTAGAACTCGACCTTCACCGCCTCCATGAAGTCGGTGGCGTCTTCGGCCTCGCGGGCGGCGTCGAACAGGTCGCGGATCCGCGCGATCTGGATCACCTCGTCCGGGGTGAGCCCGAGGTGGCCCTCCTTGTACTGCCAGTGGGCGGCGATCCCCTCCTCCGCCACCCGATCCATCTCGGCGGTGCGGATCTGGATCTCGACCCGGCGGCCCTCGGGGCCGATCACGGTGGTGTGGAGCGACTGGTACCCGTTCGGCTTCGGCCGGGCGACGTAGTCCTTGATCCGGTCCGGCACGGGCGGGAACGACGCGTGGACCAGGCCGAGCGCGAGGTAGCAGGTGCCCACGTCCTCGGCGATCACCCGGAACGCGATCAGGTCGGGGACCTCGTCCACCTTCAGGCCCTGGCGGTCCATCTTGCGGAAGATCGAGGCGGGGTGCTTGGCGCGGCCCCGGACCTCGGTGGTGACGCCGTGGGCCACGAGCTCGTCCCGCAGGCCGCTCACCACCTGCTCGGTGTACCGCTCGCGATCGCCCTGGGTCTCGTCGAGCCACCGGACGATCGTCTGGTACTCCTCGGGGTGGAGCACCTTCAGGCACAGGTCCTCGAGCTGGTCCTTGATCCGGGTCAGCCCGAGGCGGTTCGCGATCGGGACGTAGATCTCGATCGTCTCCTTCGCGATCTGCCGCTGTTTGTCTGCGTTGTCGTGGTGCTCGAGCGTGCTCATGTTGTGGAGCCGATCCGCGAGCTTGACCAGGATCACCCGTAGATCGCGGCTCATCGCGAGCATCATCTTGCGGAAGTTCTCGGCGGCGAGCTCCTCGCGGGACCGGAACTTCAGCTTGCCGATCTTGGTGACGCCGTCGACCAGATCGGTGATCACCGGGCCGATCTCGGCCTCCATCTGCTCCTTGGTGATCGGGTTGTCTTCGAGCGCGTCGTGGAGGAGCGCGGTGGCGATGGTCTCCACGTCCATCCGCATGTCGGCCAGGATCCCGGCGACCGCGAGCGGGTGGGTCAGGTAGGCCTCGCCGCTCTTCCGGGTCTGGCCGGCGTGGGCCCGAGCCGCGAGCAGGTACGCGGTCATCACCGGCTGGACGTCCGCGTCCGGCGCGTACCGCCGGATCTGCGCCACGACCTCGGAGATCGACGGACCGTCGTGACCGGTCGGCGGCAGCGAGGGGGGCGATGCCGGTGCCGCCGGAGCAGGTGCCGCCGGTGCAGGTGCCGACGGAGCAGGTGCCGGTGGCGCGATCGCCGCGGGTGTCGGGGGGGTCGGTGACAACCGGGTCTCCTCAGAGACTCCTTGTATCCCCCGGGACGCCGATCGCCCGGTGGGGGCCGTACGCCACGGTCCGGGGCGGCGACGGGGCTCAGCCACCCCGGAGCGCGGCGATCCGGTCGGCGGTGGCCGGGCAGTACTTCGCGTTCGCGAACACCGCGCAGCCGTCGTACCGCTCGCTGCGGTACACGGCGTACTTCGCGTCGGGGAACGTCGCGCGCCACACGACGTCGTTCGGCGGGTCCAGCTCGACCAGCTCGGACACGTCCCGGGCGGAGCCCTCGAGGCACTCGCTGAACCCCTGCGTCACGAGCACGTGGCCGTTCGGGAGGTAGTCGGCGTCGCCGATCACGTCGTCGGACCACCCGGGCTCGGTCCAGCTCCACAGCAGCGTGGCGCGGTTCGCCGCGAGATCGAGCTGATACTCGGCGACCCGGCTGTACGAGCCGCCCGGGCGCCCGTCGCCGTTGTCGTACACCAGGACCCGCCCGTCGGCGGTGTAGTCCGGCCCGTGCTGGACGTACGGGAACTCCGCGTCCGGGAGCGGATCGCCGTCCACGTCGACCAGATCGAACCCGCCCCCGTGGCCGAACACGTGGGTCAGCTCGCCCTCCGGGTACGACAGCCGCCACAGCTCCTGCATCCCGAAGTTGCTCACCCACAGGGCCTCGCCCTCGGGATCGGTGAC
>JBEBJW010000018.1:0-17723 GCA_040079715.1 Myxococcota bacterium
GCGGCCGATTCGCCTGGTTCTCCCCTCTCCCTCGGGGAGAGGGGTGGGGGTGAGGGCGCCTGCTCGTGCAGGTCCGAGGCTCGGACGACCCTCCAGTACGGGAGGTAGGCGCCGATCAGCCCCCTCACCCCGGCCCTCTCCCCCGATGCGGGGGCGAGGGGGGATCAGCCGAGGATTGTCGAGCTTCGACGAGGTCGACCCGGGCGGACGGCGGTCAGCTCACGCGATGCAGTACCGGACCCACATCCCGCCTTCGTACACCCACCAGCACCCCGGCTTCGCCCGGAGCGCGCCGCCGCCGTCGTACGCGGTCATCGCCGCGTCCGTCGCGAGGACCAGGCCGTCGTCGGGGCCGATCGTGGCGCCGACCAGCGTCGCCACGTCCGTCCGGACCGATCCGACGATCAGGTCGAGCCGATCGAGGGGGGCCCCGGCGTCGATCTCGTACACCACGTCGTCGGTGAGCTCCAGCTCGACGACCTACCCGTCCGCGACGAGGTCGGCGGTGATCTGGACCAGCTCGACCTCGGCCGCGACCCCGTCATCGACCACCTGGGTCGGGTCGACCTGGACCTCGACCCCACAGCCCGCGACCACCGAACCCACTGCCAGCGCGAACCACCGCATCGAAACCTCCTTCGTGCCGCTGGGGCACGATCGAGGGTAGCCAGCGGTCGGTGGCGCGCCGCTCTCACGTTGTGTCGAGTTGCGTCGTCCGGGTCCGGCCGACGCCGCCGCTCCGGAGCGCTTCGGCACGGGACGCCACCCGGAGCTCCCCGCCGCCGGAGGTCGGGCGGATCCCGTCACCTCCTCCGGGCGCGTCAGGGGGCCGGCGTGCACCCGTCCGTGCAGACGAACGACGCGTCCGCGCCGTACCCCACCACCTCCACCGCGTAGACGAACACGTCACCGGGCAGGTTGTCGTCGACGTCGACGCCCCAGTCGCAGTCCTCGGACGACAGCCCGGCCCCGGCCTCGAGGAACGCGCCGCCGCCGCTGATCGCCGCGACGTTCCGCGCGACGGTGGACCCGGTGAGGTCGACCAGCGGCGCGTGGACGTCGTCGTTCAGGTACAGCCCCGCGCCGCGGTCGGCGGTGTTGTCGGTGATCGTGGTCCCGGACACGCTCACCGGCTCGGTGGCGAACACCCCGCCGCCCCGGGCCGCGTCGTTGTTCGTGATCGTGGAGTCGGTGATCGAGAACGGCGTGATCTCGCCGTACACGGTGAGGAACGCGATGCCGCCGCCGTCGCCGGACGCGACGTTCCCGTCGATCACCGCGTTCCGCACGATCAGCTCGGCGTTGTCCACGATCACGCCGCCGCCGGTCGGGGCCTGGTTGTCCTCGATCGTGGTGCCGTCGATCGTCCCGAAGTTCGAGTCGACCCCGCCGCCGCCGGTGTCGGAGCGGTTGCCGCGCACGACGCCGCCGTGGATCACCCCGAAGAACAGCGAGACCCCGCCGCCGTAGCTGTAGTCGTTGACGTTGCCCTCGATCACCGTGGCGCCGAGCAGCTCGGCGTCGGTGTTGTCGACCCGGAGGCCGCCGTCGACGTTGTCGTGGATCCACACGTCGGTCATCGTCACCGGCAGCAGGTGGTCGTACACGGACCAGTCTCGGCCGAGGTACGCCCCGCCCCCCTGGTTGTCCCGGATCTCGGTGCCGGTGAGCGTCGACAACGCGTCGCCGTACACGAACAGGCCGCCGCCGTAATTGCCGGAGAACGGCAGCGCGTTGCCCTCGATCACCCCGCCGGTCACGTCGCACCGGTCGATGAACACGCCGCCGCCGTTCACCGCGACGTTGTTCGCGATCGATGCGTCGCCGAGCTCGAGCACGCCCTCGGTGCACCAGATGCCGCCGCCCGTGCCCTCGGCCGCGGCGTTGTCCTCGACCCGGGTGTTCGACAGGACCAGGGTGGCGCCCTCGACGCCGATCCCAGCGCCCCGGGCCGCCTCGTTGCCGGTGATCACCGCGTCGGTGATCGTCACGGTGCCGTCGCCGGACAGCCAGACCCCGCCGCCCTGGAGCGGCGACCAGCCGCCGGTGATCGTCACCCCGGCGACCGACGAGCCGCCGGGGACGATCAGCGTCGTGCCGGCGCCCTGGGCGTCCAGCAGGGTCAGGTCGGATCCGCTGCCCACGAGGGACACCGGGACGGTCGCGCCGAACGTCCCGCGCCACACGCCGGCGCACACCCGGACCTCGCTGCCCGGCTGGGCTGCGCGCAACGCCTCGCCGAGGTCGGTGAACGTGGCGTCGCCGTCGACCGTGACCAGGCCGTCGTCCGACGACCGGTCGCAGTCGGTGACCTTGTCGTCGCCGCACCGCTCGGGGGCGCCGGGGAACGCCTCCGGGTCCTCGTCGTCGCAGTCGTCCTGGATCTCGAACCCGTCGCCGTCGCGGTCGTTCGGGTCGGCTACGGGCCCGGTGTCGGCCGGGTCGGTGTCGGCGTCGCTGTCGGCGTCGCTGTCGGCGTCGCTGTCGGCGTCGCTGTCGGCGTCAGCGTCAGCGTCGCCGTCGACGTGGGAGGTGTCGTCCCCGTCGTCGTCGGGACCGGTCCCGTCGCACCCGATCGACGCGAGCATCGCGAAGGTGAGGAGCGCGCGGGTCATCGGACACCTCCGGTCGGCAGCGGATCGCAGGCAGCGGCACACACGAACGTCGCGTCGGGGCCGTAGCCCGTGACCTCGACGCCCCCGACGAACACGTCGCCGGGCAGGTTGTCGTCGGGGCCGTCGCCCCAGTCCGAGGCGGTCGACGCCAGACCGGGCTGCGCGAGGTACGCGCCGCCGCCGTCCTCTGCCGCGACGTTCCGGACCACCGACGACGACGTGAGCCTCGCGTCGAACCGGTGGCCGCCGAACAGCTCTGCGACGTACAGGCCGGCGCCGCGGTCGGCGGTGTTGTCGGCGATCGTCGTGCCCGTCAGCTCTACGTCCTGGGCCAGGTACACGCCGCCGCCGAGGTCCGCGTCGTTCGCGGTGATCGCCGTGTCCAGGATCGCGAGGTGACCGTCGTTGCTGGCCGCGACGCCGCCGCCGAGCGCCGCGGCGTTCCCGTCGACGGTGCAGCCGTCGATCGTGGCGGTGCCGTACGCGGCGAGCGAGACCCCGCCGCCGGTCGCGTACGGCTCGGTGGTCGCGTTGCCGGTCACCACGGCGTCCGAGACGCTGCCTCGCTCCAGGTACACGCCGCCGCCGCCGTATTCGCCCACGTTGTCGGCGATGACCCCGCCGGAGACGTGCGAGTCGGCGGCGATCATCAGTCCACCGCCGTAGATTCCGGTGTTCTGCTCGATCCGGGTGGTCCCGAGCAGCGACAGCCGCGCGCCGCCGACCCACGACCCGACGTGGCCGCCGCCGCCGCCTTGGGCGAACCCGCCGACCGCGGTGTTGCCGTGGATCCACACGTCGGTGAACGCGAGGGTGGCGTCGATGTCGACGTAGAACCCTCCGCCGTCGCCGTCGTTGTACGCCCACTCGCCGCCGGTCACCGTGGCGTCGCCGTCGAACTGGATGCCCCCGCCCAAGTACCCGAAGTTCCAGGTCAGGGTGCCGCCGGTGACCGTCCCGGACGCGAGGTAGATCCCGCCGGCGTACACCGCCTCGTTCTCGGTGACCACGCTGTCGCCGAGGTCGAGCGTCACCCCGGGGCCGGCGTGGATCCCGCCGCCCTGGTTGTTCGCGGTGTTGCCGGACACCGTGCAGTTCGACAGGGTGAGGGTCGAGCCCTCCGGCAGGGCGAGCCCGCCGCCGTCGATCGCGGTGTTGTCGGTGACCGCGACGTCGACCAGCGTGAGCGCGCCGGGCGCGGACAGGGCGATCCCGCCGCCCGTGCCGAACGACCGCCCGTTGCGGACCGTGATCCCGGTGAGGGTGGTCCCGGGGGCGACGGTGAGGGCGGCGCCGAGCTCGGCCGCGTCGATCACCGCGACGTCCCGGCCGCCGTGGCCGACGATCGACACCGGGACCGCGGCGACCGCGGTGCCGAGCGCCGCGCCGCACACCACGACCTCGCTCCCGTCGGACGCGGCGGACAGCGCGTCGGCGAGCCGGGTGAACGTGGCGACGCCGTCGACGGTGACGAGGCCGTCGTCCGAGGTCCGGTCGCAGTCGGTGACCCGGTCGTCGCCGCAGGCGTCCGGGGCGCCGGGGAACACCGCCGGATCGCCGTCGTCGCAGTCGTCCGGGGTGAACGAGCCGTCCTGGTCGCCGTCGACGGGCGGTGTGGTCGGCCCGGTGTCGGCGTCGGCGTCGCTGTCGGCGTCGGCGTCGCTGTCGGTGTCGGCGTCGGTGTCGGCGTCGGCGTCGGCGTCGGCGTCGGCGTCCGGGGTGGTGGTACCGTCGTCCGACGGCCCCCCATCACAGCCGGCCAGCCACCACCACCCGAGCGCGGCAGCGCAGGTGCGCATTCGTCCCTCCTGTCGAGGAACGTCGCTCGGCCCACCTGTCAGGCGCGTCGCAGGCTGTGGCAGGTTGTGACCCGGAACGCGACCGCGCGGTGCCGGAGGTGCGCGACCCTACGGCGTCCACGCGTCCGGGCCGCCGTACAGGCCCTGGTCCGACCGGGTCCCGTCCGGGTCCGCCAGCGACGGGTCCCCCGCGTCGATCAACGGGCTCGACGGCGACAGCGTGAAGTCCTGGCCGCGGGCGTCGGTGAACTTCGGATCGACCGCGAGGTTGCCGTCGACCCCGATCGGGCTCGGCACGCCGTCAACGTCCGCGGTGTTCCGCCAGAAGTCGCCGTACCGGATCGCCGGCGCGACCCCCGCCACTGCGAGCGCCGCGCCGCCGTGGTGGTTCACGAACACGGTACCGACCACGTCGAGGCCGGCCACCCCGGCGCCGACCACCACCCCAGCGCCGTCCGGGGCGCTGTTCGCGGCGATCAGCGCGTTGCGGACGAACCCGGTGCTCGCCTCGACGTACAGCCCGCCGCCCGCGACGGCCGCGGTGTTCTTCAGCGCCAGCACGTTCGACAGCTCGAGCTGGCTGCCGGTCACGAACAGCCCGCCGCCGCGGTCCGCGGTCCCGCCGACCAGGGTGGTGCCGGTGATCTCGGCGATCTGCGACGGCTTGTCGATGTACACGTTCCCGCCGTCGCCCTGGGCCACGTTGTCGCGGAACACGTCGTCGATCAGCTCGAGCCGGTCGAACCCGTCGATCGTGTACAGCCCGCCGCCGTCGTCGGCGGTGTTCCTGGCGAACACGTTCCGCGCGACCAGCCCGTCGGCCTCGACCAGCAACACGGCGCCCCCGGCGACCCACGCCGAGTTCTCGACGAACCGGTTGTCGAGCAGCGGCGCCGGCGCATGCGACACCTTGAGGGCGCCCCCGCGGTAGTCGGCGTGGTTCCGCAGGAACCGGTTGTCGCGGACCGTGCCGGTCGACTCCTTGACCCGCAGCCCGCCGCCCTCGTCGCTGGAGTCGTTGTCGGCGAACGTGTTGTCGGCGATGTCCGGGGCCCCGTTGTGGACGTAGATCCCGCCGCCGTCGTCGTCGGAGTGGTTGGCGGTGACCGTGTTGCCGGTGATCGGGCCGACGCTGCCCTCGACGTACGCGCCGCCGCCGAACTTCGTCGAGCTGTTGCCGTCGAACCGGTTGGCGGTGACCGGCGCGCTGCCGTCCTGGTACAGCCCGCCGCCCCAGAACTCGGCGGTGTTCGCGGTGAACGTGACCCGGTCGATCGCGAGGCCGTCGCCGGTCGCGAACACCCCGCCGCCGGCCCACGCGTCGTTGCCGGTGACGTCCGACCGGGTGATCCGGCCGTCGCAGTCGACCGCGCCGACCCCGCCGCCGCTCCCGGCCGACCCGCCGGTGATCACGGCGTCGGTGATCACGAGGGTCGACGCGTCGCAGGACACGTTGCCGCCGGTGTCGACGGCGAGGCCGTTCGCGAGCGTCAGGTCGTCGATCGTGACCGCGGCGCCGCCGGCCACCGTGACGGTGGTGCCGAACGCCTGGGCGTCGATCGTGGTCAGCGCGGCGCCGTCGCGCGACCGGAGGGTCAGCCGCTTGCCGGTCACGACCAGCCGCTCGCGGTAGGTGCCGGCGCAGACCTCGACCACGTCGCCGTCGGCGGCGGCGTCGATCGCGGCCTGGATCGTCGGGTACGCCGAGCCGGTGCACCCGGGGTCCAGCACCCGCTGCCCGGATCCGGCAGGCGCGTGCGCGGCGCCGACGGGATCGGTGGTGGTACAGCCGGTGAGCAGCACGACGAGCACGGCGCGAGGTGGCACGGGGGTCCCCGGGTCGAGGGTTCACCCCGCGCTTTGCACCGAGCGTGCCAGCGGACGATCCACACCGGATGGGCCTCGTCGGCCGGAGGCCCTCGTCCGCGGACGTCCACGGACGCTCACCCGGACCGGTTCACCGGTAGGCGGACAGGTCGGCCCCGAACACGTACCGGTCGGACAGCCCCTCCGACAGCGACCACAGCTGGTCGTTCACCAGATCGACCAGCACGTCCTCCGGGCTGTCGATCCACCCGTACGAGGTGCGTCCGGACTCGGTGACCGCGTACAGCGCCCCCGCGCCGCCCGCCGGCTCGCTCGACGACAGCAGGAACGTGCCGTCGACCGACACCCCGCCCTGGAGCTGCGTCTCCCCCGCGTAGTACGCGTCGGTCGACCAGGTGCGCCCGGGCAGGGTCCCGCTGACCGCGAGCTCGGACGTGACCGGATCGAGCGGGTACCGCACGAGCCTCCCGGACAGCGGATCGTCGCACGAGGTGGTCGAGCAGTACTCGCCGCTCACGAGCTGGACCGGGTCCGACGAGCGGTCGACCGCGACGAACGAGAACCGCTCGGCCGGCGCGCACGGGGCGACCAGATCGTACGCGCCGATCTGCGGCAGCGCGTAGGCGTACAGCCCCGCCTTGCACACCGTGCCGTCGCAGCCGATCACGTCCTCCGACGTGTCGGCGTGGAACATCCGGGTGATGTCGAACACCCGCAGGCCGTTGAACGTGTCGGCGACGTACAGGAAGTCCCCGACCCACGCGATCCCGCCGGCGTGGATCCGCACCGGGCCCCAGCTCGGCCCGGCGAGCGGCTCGACCAGCAGCACGAACCGGTACCGCGGGTCCGCCGGGTCGGTCACGTCGACGAACGCGACCCGGACCCCCTTCGGATCGGCGGCGTCGGCGGCGTCCTCGTCGTAGTACCAGCTCGCGAGCACCCACCGGCGACCGTCGACCAGCCCGGAGGCGTCGGCGTCGGCGGACCCGGTGATCCCCTGCGGGACCCAGGTGGTCTTGTCGTTCTCGCTGTCTTCCCACCGGAACGCGACCTCGAGCCCGGGCGGGTTCCCGGGTACGTCGGTCTCGACGGTCGGGTCGCGGTTCAGGTCCGCCGCCACGTCGGCGAGGGTGGCGGGCGCGGCGAGCAGCGCGAGATCGTCGACCAACGGGCCGAGATCGTCGAACGCGGGCCCCCGGTCGAGCGCGAACGCGCACCGGTCGAGCGGGACCAGCCCCTGGCCGGACGACGACGGCGGCGACCCGGGGCACACCGCCGCCACCGACTCGCACGCGTCCGGCGTCGGCGGGACGGTGGTGGACGTGGTCCCGGTCGTCCCGGTGGTGCCGGTGCCGGTGGTGCCGGTGGTGCCGGTCCCAGTGGTCCCGGTGGTGCCGGTGGTCGAGCCGGGATCGGTCGGGTCGGTCGAGGACGGGGTCGGCGTGGACCCGCTCGTGGACCCGGTGGGATCGGACCCGCCGCCGGGCGGGCCGCGGACCTCGCCGGCGGGCGCGCCGCCGCACCCGGACGCGAGCCACGCGCCGAGCGCTCCCACCGCGATGTTCATCGTGATCGAACGGTTCATCGGTCCCCCTCCGGACGAGCCGGCGAGTCTACCCCAGGAGGGGACGCCCGCTCCAGCCGGCCCCGAGCCGAGGTCGACGGGGTCGAGGTCGAGGTCGATCGCGAGGTCGACGTCGATCGTCGCGAGGTGGCGGCTATCCGTCCCGGGCGGCCAGCGGCTCCCGGTCGAAGTACCCGAGCTCTGCCTCCTCGGCGAAGATGCCCTGGAGCACCGTGGAGCCGTCGATGCTCGCCCGGACCGCGACCTTGCCGGAGTCCGGATAGCTCACGACCTCGGGCGTCCGGCGGGTGGACACGCAGTAGTACCGCATCGGGACGGTGGCCCGGAGCTGGTGCGCGTGGGCGGGGCCGGCCGGGAGCGCGACGTAGTCGCCCGGCCCGACCTCGACCTCCGCGTCGCCGAGCCGCAGCACGCCCTCGCCCTCGACCACGATCAGCGCCTCCTCGTTGGCGGTGTGCCAGTGGTGCGGCCACGCGACGTACCCCGCCTCGACCTCGTACAGCGTGCACCCGAGCTCCCGGCCGCCCGCGGGCCCCCCGAGCACCCGGTGGACGTTGCGGAACCCGCCGAGGTTCGGGAACGCGTTCGGCTCGACCTCGGACGGATGGACGACGTTCGGATGACGACGCGGCACGGCGGACCTCCCGGGCTCCCTGGTATACCTGAACAGGTGAGCAGTCAACGGGGGATCGCCGTCGGCCCGCGCCAGGGGGACGGAGGGGCGCGCAGCGCGCCCGCAGGGCCGAGCGGAGCGAGCCCGGAGGAGCCCGACGGCCGAAGGCCGGGGCGCCCGGATCCGGACCCCGCTCAGCCGTTCGGGTCGTGGCACACCGCTTCGAGGTTGTTCCCGTCGGGGTCGAGCACGAACGCGCCGTAGTAGCCGGGGTGGTACTGCGGTCGGAGCCCGGGCGCGCCGTTGTCGGTCCCGCCGGCGGCGATCGCGGCGGCGTAGAACGCGTCGACCTGGGCGCGCGACGCGGCCCGGATCGCGACGTGGATCTTGATCGGAGCGCCCTGGGACAGCCACAGGTCCGGGTGCTTCTTCACGAGATCGCCCATCCCGAGCACGCCCGGGTACTCCATCAGCGGCCCGTACCCGACCGGCGCGAGCGCCGCGAGGTAGAACGCCTTGCTCCGCTCGAAGTTCGACACCGTCACGCCCAGGTGATCGATCATCGGCACACCTCCGCCGCTCGCGTATCGCCTCCCGCCCGGGCGAGGGAAGGGCTACGCTGGTCCCGTGACCGACGGACCGCACAAGCCCGACGACGAACCGCTCGAGATGGGCGGATTGATCTTGAAACCCGGCGCCCGGATCGGCGGGTACGTGTTCATGCGCGAGATCGGCTCGGGCGGGATGGCGCGGGTGCTGCTCGCGAAGGACCCGGCGGGGAACCTCGTCGCGCTGAAGGTGCTGCGCAAGTCGCGGTTCAAGACGGGCCTCGTTCGGTTCCGCCGCGAGTTCCGCGCGCTGTCGCGGATCCACCACGCGAACGTGATCCGGGTCGAGACGTACGGTGACCTGCACGGGCACCCGTTCATCGCGATGGAGTACGTCGACGGGCCCGATCTGCACTCGCTGATCCGCAGCTTCCGGAGCTGGGAGCCCGAGAAGCGCTGGCAGCGGGTCGAGGAGATCCTGATCGACCTGTGCCGGGCGCTGTCGGCGATCCACCGGCGCGGCCTGGTCCACCGCGACCTGAAGCCGAGCAACGTGCTGATCAACCGGGAAGGGGTCTGCAAGCTCACCGACTTCGGGATCGTCAAGGACCTCGATCCGTCGCAGGATCCGCACCTGTCGACCACCCTGGTCGGCACCTGGGCGTACGCGAGCCCGGAGCAGATCACCGGCAACGCGATCGATCACCGGTCGGACCTGTACAGCCTCGGGGTGATCCTGTTCGCGATGTTGACGGGCAAGCGCCCGTTCGTCGCGAACGACATGGCCGGGTACCTCGCCCTCCACCGGGATCGGCCGGCGCCCGCCCCGCGCGACGTGAACCGCGAGATCCCGGAGCACCTCGACGAGATCTGCCGGCGGCTGCTCCAGAAGGCCCCGCGCGACCGGTACCAGTCGGCCCAGGAGATCCTGTACCGGCTCGAGGCGGAGGAGCGCCAGCCGGCGCCGTCGGAGGTCGACGGGTGGGAGCCGCCGCTGGTCGGGCGGGACCTCGAGATCGAGGCGATCGGCGACGCGGTGTCGGGCCTGACCGCCCGGCGCGGCGGGGTGCTGGTGCTCGAGGGCGACGACGGGAGCGGCAAGAGCCGCCTGCTCGCCACCGCGGTCGAGCGGGCCCGGATGCTCGGGATCCCGTTCCACCACGAGGAGTTCACGCCGGAGACGCCGGTGTTCTCGGTGTCGCAGCGGATCGTGCGCGAGGTGCTGATCGAGCTCGCGAACCGCGCCCCGAAGACGCTGGTGGCGGACCTCGACGCGTTCTCGCAGGGGGAGGGGGTCAAGGACGCGCGTCAGGGGCTGTACGACGTGGCCCGCGAGGCGCTGGCGCTGGCCCTGGACGACGGTCCGCGCCTGTTCGTGCTCGACGACCTGCACGAGGCGCAGGCCCGCGAGCTGCACCTGCTCGCGTTCCTCGTCCGGACGCTGGTCGGCAACGATCAGCACGCGCTGCTGGTGATCGCGTCGATCCGGCCGAAGGCGAACCCGTCGGCGGACGCGATGGCGGCGGGCGAGGGGCTCGGGGTCGAGCCGCACGAGGTCGGGGTCGGGGCGCTGTCGCGCGAAGACCTGGCCGAGATCCTGTCCGGGCTGGTCGGCGACTCGGTCGGGGCGCGGATGCTCGCCCAGCGCCTGCACAAGGAGACCGAGGGCAACGCGTACTTCGTCACCGAGTTCCTCCGGTCGCTGCTGACCCAGGGGGTGATCCGGCGCGACGCGGAGCCGGGGCCGTCCGGCGGCGGCTACACGCTGACCGTCCGCGACGACGAGATCGCCACCGGGCACCTCGAGATCCCGATCGGCGTCCGCCAGATGATGAAGACCCGCCTCGACGCGGTGCTGAAGGGCGATCGGCGGGTGCTCGAGGTCCTGGCGGTGGCCGGCCGGGAGATCGACCTCGACGTGCTGCTCGACGTGCTCGACGAGGACGAGGACCGGGTGCTCGACAGCCTCGATCGCCTGCTCGCGGCGGGGATCGTCCGCGAGCGGCGCGCCCAGGACGTGGTGTTCCACCAGGTCACCCACCGGAAGTTCGCCGACGTGGTGTACCGCGACCTCGACGCCGAGCGGCGGCCGTGGCTGCACCGGAAGGTCGCCGCCGCGCTCGAGCTGCACTACGCGAACAACCCGGGCGCGCTCGAGATCGTCGGCGAGCACTACCGCCAGGCGGGCGACGCGGGCCGCGCCTACCGGTACCTCGTGGCCGCGGCGAAGCGGAACGCCGACCGGTCCCTGGTCCAGGAGGCGTGGGATCTGACGGACAAGGCCGGGACGCTCGAGGAGTCGGCGATGGCGGACCTCGCCCCGCAGGACTTCCGGTCGTACCGGCGGGACCTGCTGACGGTCCGCGCGAACGCCCTGTACAACAAGGCCGAGTGGGGCGAGGCGGAGACCACCTACCGCGCGGTGCTGGCGCTGGCCGAGGAGGACGGCGACCCGAAGATCGCGTGCGAAGCCCGTCTGCGCCTGGCGACGGTCCTGCGGCGACGCGGGCGCCACGACGACAGCAAGGTGTTCGCCGAGCAGGCGCTCGAGGCGAGCCGGCGGCTGCACTTCCGCGAGGGGGTGGCCGAGGCCCTGCACTGCATGAGCGCGCTCGCGTGGGCCGAGGGCCACCTCGACGAGTGCGAGCGGCTGGCGACCGAGGGGCTGCTCGTGGCGCAGGGAACGGCGCTCGCCGAGCGGCGGGCGGAGCTGCTGCTCGCGCTGACCGCGGCCCAGGCGACCCGGGGGCACCTCGCGGCGGCCACCAGCGGGCTGACCGAGGCGGAGGGCATCTTCCGGGAGCTCCGGCTGAAGCGCCCGCGGTGCCTCGCCCTCGCGAACATCGCCGAGCTGCTGACCTGGCAGGGCGAGCCGCTCCAGGCGCGGCAGCGGGCCCACGTCGCGGTCGAGCTCGCGCGGGAGCTCGACTACAAGCTCGGCGCCACCGCCGCCCTGCGGGCGATGTCGGTCGCGGCGCTCGATCTCGGGCTGTACGACGAGGCCGAGCCCGGGCTGAACGCCGCCCTCGCCACCGCGGTCGAGATCGACCTGTCGGAGGAGATCCTCGCGTCGCTGGTCGCGCTGACCCAGCTCGCGCTCGAGCGCGGCCGGCTCGACGACGCGCGGGCGTACGCCGTGCGCGGGCTCGAGGTGGTCGCCCGGCGGGACCCCGAGCGGTACCAGCCGGTGCTCGAGGCGCAGCTCGCCCGGGCCGAGGCGGGGCGCGATCCGGCGGCGGCGCGGCGGCTGCTCGAGCAGGCGGAGGTCGCGCTGACCGACACCCCGGTCCCGCGGCGGACCCAGGTCCAGCTCGGCATCGCCCACGCGTGGCTCGCGCTCGGCGACCGCGAGGCGGCCCGGCGGGCGGCGCGCACCGTGCTCCAGACCGCGGGCTCCCGCGGGTTCCGGCTGCTGTCGCTCGAGGCGCGGGCGCTGATGGCCCACCTGACCGAGGGCGAGGAGCAGGCCACCCACCGGTCGGTCGGCCAGGAGCTCGCGAAGGACTTCACCGCCGCCCTCGCGCCGGAGATGGCGCGGTCGTTCGCCCGGCGCCCGTTCCTGAAGTGGCTCGAGGCCGGCGCAGAGGCGGACCCCGACGACATCGAGCTGCACACCGGGGAGACCGAGGCCGGCGGGTGACGCTTTCGGTGAGGCCGGATCGACCGCCGGCGCGATACGCTCGGACCGATGTTCGCGTTCCTGGTCATCGGATGCGGCGGATCGCCGGCCGCCGATCCGCCGGCGGGCTCGATCGCCGAGCTCACCCGGATCTCGGTCGCGCTTCGGGGGATCCGGCCGTCGCGGACCGAGCTCGACGCGGTGCAGGTCTCGCCCGCGGCGCTCGATCCGATCGTCGACGGGTGGCTCGACACCGACGCGTTCGGCGACACCCTCCGGGACCTGCACGCCGAGGTGTGGCGGTTCCGGGCGGACTCGCTCGTGCCGCTCCCGTCGCTCGGCCCGCTGGAATCCACCTCGTCGGGTGCGATCACCGCGAGCGTCAACGAGGCGCCGCTCCGGTGGGTCGAGGCGCTGATCCGCGATCGGCGCCCGTACACCGAGGTCCTCACCGCGGGCGACACGTTCGTCGACCCGGTGGTCGCGGCGGTGTTCCAGGGGGCGGCGCACGATTCCGGCGGCGATGCGTGGCAGCAGACGTCGTTCACCGACGGGCGCCCGGCGGCGGGGCTGCTGTCCCAGCCGATGTTCCACCACCGGTACCGGTCGGACGCGTTCAACTTCCACCGCCAGCGCGCCACCGCGATCGCCCGGATCTTCCTGTGCACCGACTACGAGGTCCTCGACTCGTCGATCGACGGGGCCGTGTTCGTGTCCGAGCCCCCGCCCGCCGACGAGCTGACCCGGCCCGAGTGCGCGGCCTGCCACGCCGAGCTCGAGCCGATCGCCGCCGCGCTGTGGGGGTTCGAGCCCCACACGAGCCAGATCCTGGTCAACCTGTCGTACGACAAGGACTGCGAGGGGACGAACGACGAGTTCGGCACCGACGTGGTCGACACCTGCTACCCGCTCCGGTACTGGAACGCCGACCGGTCCGACGACTGGGCCGACTGGGGCCTGCACCCGCCTGGGCTGCGCGACCAGCCGGTGGACGACCTCGCGGCGCTCGGCCGGACGATCGCCGCGGACCCTCGGTTCGCGGAGTGCACCACCCGGCGGTTCTATGGGTACTTCACCGAGACCGATCCGCTGGCGGTGTCGGGTGAGGTGATCGATCCGTTGGTCGACACCTTCGTCGGGTCCGGGTTCGACGCGGTGACGCTGATCCGGGCGATCGTGACCAGCGACGCGTTCCGGACCGGGCCCCCGCGGATCGTCCGGCCGGAGCAGCTCGGGCGGACGATCGAGGACCTCACCGGGTTCCGGTGGCAGCTCGACCCGGACCCGGACGCGTGCCGCGACGGCACCCAGTTCGAGGACTGCTGGGGCACGGTCGATCTCCTGGGCTCGAGCCGGTTCGGGTTCCGGGTGCTCGGCGGCGGGATCGACGGGACCAGCACCGTGACGCCGGAGCACACGCCGACCCCGACCCGGGCGATGGTCGGGCGGGCGCTCGCGTCGCGGGCGGCGGCGTTCGTGGTGGCGGCGGACCTCGCCGAGCCGGATCCGGGCCGGCGGCGACTGCTGCGCCGGGTCGAGTCGGGCGACGACGGCGAGGAGGTGGTTCGGGACCAGCTCGCGGACGTGGCGTTCCGGGTCCTGGCCCACCCGGTCGCGCCGGACGGACCGGAGGTCGACGCGTTGTACGCGCTGTTCGTCGCCGGGCGGGCGGGCGCCTCCCCGGCCGACGGCTGGGTGCTGGCATTGACCGGGTTGCTCGACGACCCCGAGCTGTGGTTCTGGTGACACCGGAGGGCGCGATGCACGGGACCACGCTGTCGCGGCGGGCGTTGTTGGCGCTCGGAGCAGGGGGCGTCGTCGCGCCGCGGGCCCTCGCCGGACCGGCTCCGGCCGGGGATCGGCGGCTGATCGTGGTGTTCGTCAAGGGGGGGTGGGACACGACCTACTTCGTCGACCCGAAGCTCGGGCTGCCGACGGTCGACGGCCCGGAGCTCGACGAGGATCCGGGCGATCCGTACGATCGCGAGTGGATCCGGACGTTCGGCGAGATCCCGATCGTCGTCAACGACGTGAAGCGACCGAACGTCAGCCGGTTCTTCGAGCGGTGGGCGGACCGGTGCGCGGTGGTCAACGGCATCGCCACCGGCTCGATCGCCCACGGGGCCGCGCGGATGCGGGTCCTGTCCGGGTCGCACCTCCCGGACCAGCCGGACCTGTGCAGCGCGGTCGGGGCCGACGACGCGCGGTACCCGGTGGGGGCGCTCGACTTCTCCGGCGACGGCCAGACCGGGGTCACCGCCCCGTCCACCGCCCGGATCGGCCGGTCGCGCCAGCTCGGGCTGCTGGCGGCGCCGGTGGCCCACGGCGACGCGCTGGACGCGTACTTCCGGTCCCGCCTGACCCAGCTCGGCCCGGACCGGGTCCAGCCCGGCGCCGACGAGGCCCTCGACCGGGCGCGCCGGCTGCGCGACGAGGCGGGGGTCGCGCTGTCCGCCCTGCCGCTCGCGACCCACGAGCTCGACGACGACGTGACCACCGCGGTCGACCTGCTCGCCG
The DNA here is from genome assembly GCA_040079715.1 of Myxococcota bacterium. Taxonomy (GTDB): domain Bacteria; phylum Myxococcota_A; class UBA796; order UBA796; genus JACKER01. Next base: position 15,124 of record JBEBJW010000018.1, read on the forward strand.
CCGGGGTCGCGCGCGCCGCGCTGCTCGAGTCGTCCGCCGCGTGGGACACCCACACCAACAACCCGGTCCAGCACAACCTGCTCGACGACCTGTTCAGCGCGCTCGGGGTGCTCGCCGACGGCCTCGACGCGGCGTCCCTGCTCGACGACACGCTCGTGGTGGTGGTGTCCGAGATGACCCGGTCCCCGCGCCGGAACGACACCGCCGGGAAGGCGCACTGGCCCGGGACGAGCGCGGTCCTGTTCGGCGCCGGGGTGTCCGGCGGGCGGGTGGTCGGGGCGACCGACGCGGACCTGCTGGCGATGGCGGTCGACCCGGTGACCGGGCGGCCGGATCCGAGCGGGTCGATGGTGACCCACGGGGCGTTCGCCGCCGGGATCCTGCGGCACCTCGACGTGGACCCGGCGCGGTGGCTGCCGGACGCGACGCCGTTCTCGGCCTGGGCGCGCTGACGTCGGGCTCGGCGATCGGGCATCATCGCGATCGTGGAGGCCGAATGTTGGCGGTGATTCTCGCGGCGTGTACCCCGGACCCGACCACCGCCACCGACGGCACCGACGGGCCGACGGGGACGAGCGACACCCACACCACGCCGCCCTCGACCACCGGGACCACCGGCGCCACCGGTGACACCGCCACCACGACGACCCCGACCATCGGGTTCGACTGCACCTCGCTGCCCGCCGGGCCGTACCAGGTCGACACCTACCCGATCGTCACCACCGAGGACTTCGACTTCGACGCGCTCGGGAGCCTCGTGTACTCCGACTACACGAACTTCATCGCGGTCGACTCGAACGGGGCGCAGTCGGTGATCGCGCCGGGGATCGAGGACACCCGCGGGATCCAGATCCTGTCCGACGGCAACATCGCCGCCGCGTACATCACCCAAGGTCGGGTCGGGTACACCGATCGGTTGACCGGCGCGTCGGTCACGCTGGTCGGCGGGCTGTCCGCGCCGAACGCGATGGACGTGGGCACCGGCGACGTGATGTACGTCAGCGAGACCGGGTCCAACCGGCGGGTGATCTCGTACGACCCCGCGACGGACGAGACGGCGGTCGTCGCCGACGGGTTCGTGTACCCGAACGGGCTCGCGCTGAACCAGGAGCAGACCATCCTGTACGTCGGTGACTCCGGCGCGCTCCAGACCGGAGGCCGGGGGTTGTACCGAATCGTCAAGGACGAGGCCACCGGCGAGTGGGGCGACAAGGAGTTGATCGTCGATCCGGACGGTCCGTACGACGGGATCGAGGTCGACGTCTGCGGGAACGTGTACGTGGTGGAGTTCTCCAACGGCAAGCTGCAGCGGTTCGACCCGGACACCCTCGAGGCGACGCTGCTGGTGGACCTGAACGACTCGGCTCAGTTCCTGTGGAACGCGGTCCGGTGGGGCAGCGGGCGCGGGATCTGGGCCCGCGACGTGCTGTACGTCACCGACCGGCACCAGGTGTTCGGGGTCCACGTCGGGGTCCCGGGCCGCGATCAGCCGGTCGACGCGATGCCGTGACGCCAGCGACGCGGCCGGGGTTCACTTTCGGCGGGGGTGGTACAGGTCCGGGGTCCAGCTGACCCGACCGACCGCGTCGACCGTCGGCAGGCGGATTCGCCACCGGACGGTGCCGTCGGCGCGGTGGCGGGTGAGCTCGCCGAGCGAGCCCCACGACACCAGGGTGTCGCCGTCGGGCAGCCGCTGCGCGTCCCCGATCGCCTCGACCGTCCGCGCGTCCGGATCGGCGTACGACCACACGGTGGACGCGGTCCGCGCGTCCTCGTCGTACGCGACCTCCACCACCCGCGCGACCTCGCCGGGCGTGTGGTTGGCGTTGTCGAACACCAGCACGTGACCGTCCCACCGGTCCGAGAAGTGACCGTGTCGCCACAGATCGGCGCCGAACCGGTCGTACCGGCCGCCGAGCTGCCAGACCATCTCCCCCGTGGCCCGGTCGATCCGGTGGAACCCGTCGAGCCAGCGGGACATCGTGTAGTACGCGTCGTCGGCGTCGTCGTACACGAGCGAGTTGCTGTGCGCGAACTCGCACGCGGTCCCGTCCTCGGCGTTGCACGACGCCATGTGGTCGCACACCATCCACGCCGCGGGGTAGTCGTCGGCGAACGCGTACACCAGCCGCCGGGCGGGGTCGTCGGCCGCGCTGCCCTCCGGGCCCTCCACCAGCCGGTCGTACACGACCCGGACGGTCTCGCCGTCGATCTCGGTGTCGCGGACCTCGTCCTCCCACCACGCGAGGGTCCCGTCCGGGAGCTCGACGAAGTCGTGGTGCCCGCGCGGGACCGGGGTGAACACGGTGTCTTCGCGGCCGTCGATCGCGAGGCGCTCGATCCCGCCGCTGTGATCGCGCGGGACGTACTGGGTGAACCGGATCGACCGGCCGTCGCGGGAGAACTCGGACGTGGGCGAGGCGACGAGCTCGGCGCCGTGGTGGGCCCACACGACGCGGCCGGCGCCGTCGACGACCAGGAGCCAGGTGCCGTCGAGCTGCTGGGCGGTGAACAGGACCAGGCCGTCGAACGTCGGGTCGGCGAGGTCGACCGCGATCTCCGGCAGCGACGGGTCCGCCGGCGGCAGGTCGATGTCGACG
>JBEBJW010000019.1:0-17387 GCA_040079715.1 Myxococcota bacterium
CGCCACCCTCGAGCGGGTGTTCGACATCGCGCAGGCCGAGTCGGCCGCCGCGTTCGGCTCCCGCGACGTGTTCATCGAGCGGTTCCTCCGGACCCCGCGGCACGTCGAGGTCCAGGTGGCCGGCGACGGGCGCGGAGGCGGGATCCACCTCGGCACGCGCGACTGCTCGATGCAGCGCCGGCACCAGAAGATCATCGAGGAGGCGCCGGCCCCGAACCTGTCGGACAAGCTGCGGAACCGGATCCAGGAGGCCGCGGCCACCCTGATCCGGTCGGTCGGCTACCAGACGGTCGCGACCGCCGAGTTCCTGGTCGACGGCGAGGACTTCTTCTTCCTCGAGGTGAACCCGCGGATCCAGGTCGAGCACCCGGTCACCGAGGAGATCACCGGGGTCGACCTGATCCAGCTCCAGATCCGGCTCGCCGCGGGCGAGGTGATGCCGTACCGGCAGGACCAGATCACCCAGACCGGCCACGCGATCGAGGTCCGGGTCAACGCCGAGGATCCGAACTCGTTCCTCCCTTCGCCCGGGCTGGTCACCGGGTACCACGAGCCGGGCGGCCCGGGGGTCCGCGTCGACAGCGCGATCCACGAGCAGGCGATGGTCCAGCCGTACTACGACTCGCTCGCCGCCAAGCTGATCGTCAAGGGCCGCGATCGGGCGCACGCGATCAAGCGGATGTCGTGGGCGATCGACGAGTTCGTGGTCGAGGGCATCCGGACCACCCTGCCGCTGCAGAAGGCGCTGCTCGAGTCGCCCGAGTTCGACCAGGTGCGATTCTACACCCGGTTCGTCGACGAGTGGGTCCAGCGCAACAAGCGCTGACGCCGGGGAAACCCGGGGCACCCGTGCGTCGCCCGGCCGTCCGCCGTGGCGGCGTCACCGGCTGGTGGTGGCCATCCCCTCGAGCACGTGGTGCCCCTCGAGCCCGATGTCCAGCACGTACATCTGGTACCGGTTCGTCACGAACAGCTCGGTCCGGTTCCACTCGCCGATCCCCGGCGGGAACCGGAGGCTCGAGTACGAGCTGCCGAACGGCAGATCCGCGATCGGGTCGACCACCAGGTCGTCCACCCGGATCCGGAACACCTTCCCGCCCGAGTACTCGACGGTGTAGACGTTGCCGCACTTGTCGGTCGCGATCCCGCCGAGCAGCGAGCCGTGCTCGTGGACCAGGCGGGGCGTGGGGTCCCAGTCGCCCCCGGAGTCCTTGTCGAGCGCGACGATCTTGCTGTTCCCGTAGAAAACGTGCTGGCTCGAGATGATGTACAGCGTGTTGCCGTCGGGCGACAGCGCCATGTTGTTCGGGTTGTCCATCTGGGCGATCACGTCTGCCGTGTCGGCGTAGGGATCGAGCAGGCGGATCCGCCCGTTGGTGGCGTACTCGCTCGAGAACACCTTGCCGTCCGCGGTCGCCTCGAGCCCGTTCGGGAACGACAGCCCCCCGAGGATCACGATCGAACCGCCGGTCGCGTAGTTCACCAGCCGGAGCGAGCCCGTGTCCGGCTGGGCGACCATGATGTCGCCGGTCGACAGGCTCCGGAGGCCGGCTGCGTCGACCCCGATGCTCGGGGCGACGATGTGCTGCTGGCCGTTGCGGGTCACCCCCGCGAGATCCTGGTTCGCCTGGGTGATCAGGAACCCGGCCTGATCGAAGTCGAAGTCTTCTTCGGTGTGGATCTGGGTCGACTCGACGTACGGGAACGGTCCGGCCGGGGGCAGGCCGACGCAGTCCGGGTCGACGTACGGGGCGGTGTCGGTCGGGGCGGTGTCCCCGGTGCCGCTCGTGTCCACGTCGGTGTCGGTGTCGGTGTCGGTGTCGGCGTCGCCGTCGGGCGGCAGTCCATCGGTGTGATCGGTCGTGTCCGGGGGCGTACAGGCCCAGGCGATCGCGAGCAAGGTCACGGGGGTCCCTCGGTTCTGTCGTAGTTTGCCCAATCCGTCGCCGGGTCGTCACCCATCCGTCGCAGTTCGCCCGTGAACCCGCGCTCCGCCGCGGTCTGCCGTGGGTTCACCACAGCGCGCCCAGCGTCAGGTGAGCGCGCACGACCGGTTCGCGCCACCCGTCGACCAGCAGCGCCCGGGCGGCGCCCTCCGAGAACAGCGCCTGCGGGTTGAGCGCCACGTCGAACTGGAGCGGCCCGACCGGCGTCTCGACCTGGATCCCGGCGCCCACGCCGTACCGGACCGCGGGGACCAGCGCGGCGTACGGCGGGACCACGCTGTCCGCGGTCGCCGCCGGGTCGAGGAGCCAGACGTTGCCGATGTCCCCGAACAGCTCGGCCGCGTAGCCGTCCCACCCCGTCAGCCCGAGGGCCGGCAGCGGCATCAGCAGCTCGACCACGCCGTTCGCGGTGGTGTCGCCGCCGGTGGGGGTCCATCGCTGGGGCTCGTCCCGGAGGGTGTAGTCGACGATCGGCCCGATCCCGTTCGGCCAGTCGACGACCAGCGGCGGCGACAGGTTCTGCGGGCCGACCGCGTCGCGGACGAACCCCCGGAGCGAGCCGGTGCCGCCGAGCCGGAACCGATCCTCGAGCGGCGGGAGCCCCGAGAACGGCGCGATGTACCCGCCGCCGACCGCCACGTGCAGCGTCAGCCCGCCCACCGGCACGTACCCCGACACCCGCGCGTCGGACTTCAGGAACGAGGTCCGCGGCTGGTTCGGCCACGGCAGGCCCGGCGCCCACTCCAGGTTCAGCGACAGCAGCGCGCCGGTCCGCGGCCGGACGGGATCGTCGCGCAGATCCTCGACGACGAGCCCGGTGACCGACTCCTGGACCCGCGACGGGATCCCGCCCGGACCGGCGAGCGCGATCTGGCGCGCCCAGGCCTCGTCGGACAGCAGCGCGCCGACGTCGATCTCGTTGAGCTGGCGGGTCTCGAGCCGCGCGCCCGCCCGCAGGCGGGTCCGGTTCAGCTGCCACTCGATCGCCGCCCCGCCGCCGGACCGGTCCATCTGCCAGGTCCGCTCCTGCCGCCGCTCGCGGAGCACCACGTCGAGCACCAGGCGCTGGTCGCGGGTCGGGAACCGCGGGGCGGTGTACGACGCGGCGGCGCGCCACTCCGGGTTCTGGAGGTCGAGCAGCCAGTCGCGCGGGTCCTGCGACTGGAACTCGAACCCGACCTGGCCGAGCAGCTCGAGCTGGTGGGCGCGCCCGAACAGGTTCCGCCGGACCGCCCGCCCGTACGCGCGGACCCCCTGGTCGGTCGACACGCCGGGCGCCAGCTCGAACGACCACCGCGGGCGCTCGTCGAGGGTCACCAGCAGGTCGCGGGCCTCCTCGTCGCCGAGCAGGGTCAGCCCGACGCTCTGGAAGATCCCGAAGTCGTACAGGTCCGACCGGATCGCCTCGAGCGACGTCGAGGTGATCGGCTGGCCGAGGTCGAGGTCGACGACGTTCTGGACGAACGACGGGCTCGTGACCCGGGCCCCGCGGGTGACGACCGACCGGAGCAGCACCTGGGTCCCCGGCTCGACCACCACGACCGCCGCGCGCTGGTGGGGTGCCGTCTCGGTCTGCTGGACCTTCGCGTCGGCGGCGAGGTACCCGGCCTCGCGGTGGGCGTCGACCAGGGCCCGGGCGAGGGCGTCGAGCTGCTGCGGGGAGTACGGCCCGCCGATCTTGTCGGCCCGCTGGGCGACGAACGCGGTCAGGTCGACGTCCGGGGCGCCCCCCTCGATCTCGAGCGCGGTGAGGGTGGTGATCGGCCCGCGCTCGACCTGGACCCGCGGGGTGACCCGCATCTTCTGGTCGAGGCCGGCCACCGACCGCCACAGGTTCGCGAGCGACCGTCGGCGGCGGATCTCCGGCGCCTCGACCTCGAGGGTCGCGTCGAGGTACCCGCGGTCGACGTAGTACTGGCGGGCGGCCTCGATCCCGGTCGCCATCGCGTCGGCGGTGTAGAAGTCGCGGCGGAGGATGTCCGGCGAGGCCTGGTCGAACACCGCCTGCAGCGCCTTGCGCTCCTTGCGGGCCGCCCGGGATCCGAGGTCGTCGGCGTCGATCAGATCGAACCGGAAGTCGACGAACCGCAGCAGGTCCGGGACGTCCCCGATGATGTGCCGCGGCCCGCGATCCACCGACACGATCAGCCGCTGCAACGCGTCCGACGGCTGGTCGTGGGTTACCGACGCCTCGGCGGTCAGCCACCCGCGCTCCTGGAGGGCGGCCTCGAGCTTGTCCGGCGCCTGATCGAGGAACCCGCGGGTGATCCGGAGGCGGTGGTCGATCCCGAGGGCGTCCTCGACCAGCCGCCGCCCGCTCCACCCGAGGCCGGTGACCACCAGATCGAGCCGCGGACCGGGCTCGATCGCGTAGGTGATCCGCGCGCCGGACTCGGTGTCCACCACCGCGGGGGTGACCCGGGCGGCGACGTATCCGCGGCGCGACGCGAACCACCGCCGCTGGACCGACCCGAGCTGCTCGCGGATCGCGTCCTGGGCCCGCATCACGTCGTCCGGCGCCAGGGGCTCGCCCTCGGCCACCCCGGCCTTCCGGGCCCACCGGCGGAGCTGGCGATCGGTCGCGACCCCGTCGGTGTCGCCGGTGAACGCCAGGCGCTCGAGCGTGTTCGGCGGCCCCTCGTCGACCACCACCACAACGTAGATCTGGCCGGGCTCGGGCTCGGTCGACCGGATCTGGACCGACGGCCGCGTGTAGCCCTGGTGGTACAGCCACCGCTCGAGCCGGTCGCTCGCGAACGGCCCGTCGAGGTCGGCGTAGTACACCTGGCCGGGGGCGAGGCCGCTCTCGCCGAGCAGCTCGCGGTCCTTGAACCGGCGGTTCCCCTGGACCCGGACCCGGGCGATCTTCGGCGCGGGGGACACCACGTAGGTCAGCAGCGCGCTCGGCTGCGGGTCGCCGCCCTCGCCGTCGATGAACCACGGCTCGAGGTTCGCCTCGACCGCCGAGAACTCGCCGACCTGGAACAGGGTGACCAGATCGAGGCCGACCTCGTGCGGATCGAGCGGCGCCCCCTCGACCACCCGGAGCAGCGGCTCGAGCGACTCGTCCGGCAGCCCGCCCTCCGGCGCGGCGAGCTGGACCTGGGCCACGGGCAGACCGACCCACCACGGGTCCGCCCCGTCCCCGGGCGGGACAGCGCCTGGGACCGCCTGCGCCCGGGCGAGGCCGCCGAGCAGGAGGAGATGGACCGACGACCCGATCACGCCGATTGGCACGCCGGTCGGCACGACTGCGGGCTCCGGCTCACGGGATCTCCCACCGCGCGACCACGTCGACCCCGTACGCCCCGCCGATCGGGAGCGCGCGCTCGCGCTGGAGGGTCGCGTACCACCCGGCGAGGCTCCAGATCCCGCCGATCCGCTTGCTGGCGGTGACGTAGTTGTCGTTCGGGCGGACCAGGTTGAACTCCCACTTCAGGTCGACCGCGCCGAGGTCCTCCGGCAGCCGCTTCTCGACCACCAGCCGCGGCTCCGGCGAGTACTCGCCGCGCGCGTTGACCCCGGTGGCGAGGTCGATCCGGTCGAACAGGAACACCGGCAGCTCCTCGCCGAGGTCGCCGGCCTGGCCGGACACGAGGAAGTCGGTCACCAGCAGGTCCGCGACCCCCTGGACCACCGCCGACGGCAGCTCGCCCATCTCCTCGAGCTCGTCGGTGGTGACGCCGAACCACAGCAGCGCGTTCACGTCGGCCTGGGGCAGCGGCGGGTCCGACCGGGTCTCGGTGTGCCAGTTCGAGAACGGCCCCTTCACCTGGTAGTCGACCCGGTACCGCTGATCGCGGCTGGTGATGTCGGTCAGGAGCGAGATGTCGAGCTGCGGATCCCAGGTCCACGGGTCGTTGAACAGCAGGTTGCCGCGGTCGATCCGGAACTCGCGGTCCTGGAGGAACGCGAGGCCGCCCTCGTTGACGGTGACCGTGCCGACGAGGCCGGGCCGGACGGTGTCGCCGATGATCCGGAGGTCGGCGGACGCGTTGCCCTCGGCGACGTTGTTCCGGAGCCAGATGGTCCGGTCGGCCGAGATCTCGACGTTCATGCTGAACATCGGGGGCTCGTCCGCGATCGACGCCGGGTCGACCAGCATCCAGTCGCGGTACTCGACGACCCAGTCCTCCCAGTCGATCCGGTCGGCGAACGTCATGTCGTGCACGTCGACGTCGCCGGACAGCAGCAGCGCGTCGACCGGGCCGTCGAACCGGAACGTGCCGTCGCCGATCGCGGGCGGCAGCGACTCGACCCACTGGACCATCGCGTCCTTCACGTCCATCGCGAGGTCGTACCGGACGGGCTTCCAGTCGACCGCGTCGATCGTGCCGGAGCCGGTGAAGGTACCGCCGCCGATCGAGCCGGCGAGCGTCTTCACGTCGATCCGGTCATTCCGGACCTGGATCTTCGCCTTCGTGTCCTCGAACGACAGCGGGGCGGCGGAGTGGCGGAACAGCTCGGACGACACGTCCACGTCGACCACCGCCTCGACGTTCGGCCGCGACCCGCGCGCGTACAGCGTCACGTCCGCGGTGCCGGTGGACTTCTCGAGCCCGGGGACCACCGCGCGGAGCAGATCGAGGTCGATCGTGCCGTCGCCGGCGACCTGGAGCGGATCGCCGCCCCGCGCGGACAGCGCGAACCGGGTGGCCCCGCCGGACAGGTTGAACCCGGTCAGCTCGTACCGGTTGCCCTCCTGCGTGTAGCTCCACGGGCCCTGGTTCCGCAGGACGTGCGACCCGTAGGTCGCCTCGACCCGATCCAGGTTCGCCGCGAGCGCGACCGGCGACCAGACCTCGCCGAAGTCGCCGGACACGGTGACCTCGCCCGACACGACCGCGTGGATCGGCGTGCCGTCCGCCGCGATCGGGTAGAACAGGTGCGCCGGGAGCTGATCGAGCTTCGCGGTGAGCGCGTACGGCTGCTCGCCCCACAGGCCGAGCGTCCCGTCGACGTGCGCGGTGCGGCCCAGGAGCTCGCCGTGGTACTTCGCGATCCCGCCCTCCGAGTCGACGGTGATCACCGAGTCTGCGGCCTTCACCCCGGCGTACCGGAGGTCCGTCAGCCAGATCCGGCCGTCCGGGCTCGGGTCGAACAGGGTGTTCGTGATCCGCGACGACACCGCGAGGCGCCCGGACAGCGGCAGCTCGTACGGCGCGAGGCGGTCGAGCTTCGCCAGCTCGAGGCCGTCGCCGGTGAGCTCCATGTCGAGCTTCCAGTCGCGCTTCACGCTGCCGCGGAGGGTGAGCCCGGCCTTGCCGCCGTCGCGCCGGACCCGCAGGTCGTCGAGGGTGAACAGGCCCTGGTCCATCGACCCGTGGCCCTCGCCCGTCGGGAAGTGCTCGCCGTAGATCTCCACGTCCGACAGCGCGATGTCCTGGGTGCCGGACATGTCGAACAGCGGCCCGTCGAGGGTCATCGTGCCGGTGAGGTCGCCCTTCAGGCCCTCGAGGTCGACGAACATCCCGACGAGGTCTTCGACCCGCCCGCGGTCGATCTCGATCGCGGTCGTCATCGAGATCGGCGGTTTGAAGTCGATCCCGTACCGGCCGTGGTACGTCGACGACCCGAGCTCCGCCTGCGCCTCGGTCAGGTAGATCGACTTCATGTCGGGGGAGTGGAGCTTCGCGACGAGGTGATCCGCGTACTGGATCCCGAGGACCGAGAAGTCGACGATGTCGCCGTCGCCGTCGAACTGGAGCTTGTTGAACGGACCGGCGATCCGGCCGGACACGCGGCCCTTGCCCTTCAGCTCCACGTCGGCCAGGGGCGTGAAGTCCTCCAGGTCGCCGTTCACGAGGTCGAACTGCAGATCGAGCGGACCGCGCGGACCGAACCCGATGTCGACCAGCGCGGTGCCGGAGCTCCGCGGCCCCCGCACCGCCCGCGACGAGCCGGTCGCGTCGAGCAGGACGTGGTCCTTCTCGAGCGTGATCCGCCCCTCGGCGTACCCGGTGGGCATGTCGAGCATCAGGCCGGAGGTGTGGTTCGGCTCGCCGGTGACCGTGACGAGGGGCCCGTTCCCGACGTGGAGGTCCGCCACCCCGAGCTCGAACGTGCCGTCGAGCTTCAGGGGCTGGAGATCGCCCTCGACCACGATCTCGGCGTCGCTGCTGAAGTTCACCCACGGGGTGGGGGCCGCGTCGAACGCCTGGAGCAGCGGCGCGAGCGACACGTCCTCCATCGTGACGTGGCCGTTCACCAGCCGCTTGTCGGGGGTGATGTCGCCCCACGCGACGATCTTGCCGCCCGCCCACGGCAGCACGAGCTGATCGAGGTGGATCCCGGACTTCCGGACCACCGCCGACGCGGTCATGTCGTGCAGCTCGTACGTCAACAGGGGCGTGAACACGCCCGGCATGTCCGCCCCGAGGTCCCACCCGGCGGCCGACACGTACAGCGTGGGATCCGCCGTGGTCCCCTCGACCCGCAGGTCGACGTCGACCCGCCCGTGGGCCTTGCGCGGCGGCTTCAGCAGCGGCTCGATCGCGTCGAGCGCGACGCTGGCGGACAGGTCGGCCGACAGCGGGCCGGTCAACGGGACGTGGGCCCGGCCGGTGACGTCGAGGGCCGCCAGATCGAGGGCCAGCGACGGGATGTCGATCGCGTCCGGGCCGATCCCGAGGCCGGTCCACCGGATCGCGGCGTGGTCCTCGAGGTCCCGCACCTTCAGCGCGAGCTCGGCCGACAGGTCCGTCTTGCCGCCGACCGGGACCGTGGAGATCGCGTCGAGGGTGACCGAGCCCTGCGGGTGCTCGACCGTCACCGACCCGTCGACGATCCGGATCGAGGTGAACGGCAGCTCCTTCATCTTCGGGCGGCCGGGCAGCGGGTGGCGGTTCTGGAACTCGCGCAGCTTGCCGTCGGCCTCGACGTGGAGGTGGACCGTGGGCCGCTGCAGATCGAGCTCGCCGATCTTCGGGCCGCGCCAGGTCAGCGCGAGCGGGATCCGGATCCGCTCGGCCGACAGGATCGTGTCGCCGGTGGTGCCGGAGAACACATGGAACCCGTCGACGTCGACGTGCGGCCGCCAGAACCCGACCCGGACCCGGGTGAGGGTGACCGGCTCGCCGAGCTCGCGCTCGATCCCCGTCTCGACCACCCGGATCGCCCGCTCCTGGAAGTCGGGCGACCGGAGCCACCCGACGGCGAGCGCGATCGCGACCAGCACCGCCAGCAGCAGGATCTGCACCACCCGCCGGAACAGCAGGCCGACCAGGCGGAGCGGTGCCCGCGGCCGCTTCGGGTGCGGCTGCAGCTGGCGCGTCGGCAGTGGTGCGTCTTTGACCATCGATCGTTCTACGCTCGGCGGATCACTCCATTCTGACGTATCCGGTGGACGGCGCGGGGTCCCTTACGGCCGCCGTCACGGGGACGCCGTGGAGCCGCCGCCCGCGCAGTCCCACCCGTACCGACACCCTGTCCGTCCCGAACCGTCACCGCGGCGCGTCACCGCCCGAGCCGCCGCCGGACCAGCGACACGACCCGCGCGACCTCCTCGATCCCGAGCAGCCACGACGCGACGAGGTACACCGCACCCGCGGTCGCGAACGCCCCGCCGAACACCAGCCAGTTCAGCGGATCCACCGGCCCGTTCGCCCACCGGCCGAGGTGCGCGAACGCGATCAGGGTCAACCCGAGCGGCACCGTCGCGACCGTCATCCGCAGCAGCGGCGGGATCAGCGCCTCGAGCGCGATGTTCGCGCCGAGCTTCCGCTGGAGGAGCACCAGGTACACCGCGAGCTGGCTGACCGTCGACACCGACAGCGCCGTCGCCAGGCCCTGGACCCCCCACGGGCGCGTCACGAGGCCGAGGGTCCCGGTCAGCCCGACCCCGGTCGCGCCCACCATCAGCAGCGTGCGCCGATCCTCGAGCGCGAAGTACACCTTCTTCACGATGTTCGTCCCCGCGACGCCGAGGATGAACGGGGCGAGGCACTGGAGGGCCGACGCGGTCAGCAGCACGTCCTCCCACCGGTACTTCCCGATTCGGAACAGCATCGCGGTGACGGGGGTACCGAAGCACGCCAGGACCGCCGCCGCCGGGATGAGGAGGAACGCGGCGAGGCGGAGCCCTCCCGCCAGCTCGCGCCGGAACTGATCCCAGCTCCGGGTCGACACCGACATGCTGATGTTCGGCAACAACGCGCTGCCGATCCCGACCGCGACGATCCCCTGGGCGAGATCGGTGAGCTGGGTCGAGTTGCGGTACACCGTGAGCGAGCCGGCCGGGAGCGAGGTCGCGAGCTGCTGGAGCACGATCAGGTTGATCTGCGCGAACAGGCCGATCGCGATCACCTTCGACATCTCGACGCCGATGTGGCGGATCCGCGGGGACCGGAAGTCGAACCGCAGCCACAGGCGGCCCCACCGGCGGGCGAGGGGGACGACGTTGATCAGGACGTGGGTGACCGCGCCGGCCATCGTGCCGAACACCAGCGCGTACACCGGCTGGGAGAACGCCGGCCCGAGGAACAACGCCGCGGTGATCACCCCGAGGCTGATCAGCGCGGGGGCGAACTTCGGGGTGAAGAAGTGGCCGCGGTAGTTCAGCAGCCCCTCGTAGAAGCTCACCGTCGAGACCATCCCGACGAACGGGAACATCCAGCGGGTCATCGTGACGGCGAGCGCGAGGTGCTCGGGGTCGTCGCGCCAGCTGATCGCGAACACCAGCACGAGCTGCTTCGCGAACACCACCCCGAGGGTGCACAGCACCACGTTCGCGATGGTCAACGCCGCGAACGCGCTGGAGGCCAGGTTCCGGAGCTCGACCTCGCCGCCGTCGGCCTCGGCGGACGCGAGGGCCGGGATCATCGCGCCGGTCAGCCCTTCGTCGGCCACGAACCGGCGGAACACGTTCGGGATCGTCCACGCGAGGTTGAACGCGTCGCTGGTCGCGCCGACCCCGAGGAACGCGGCGACCGACACCTCGCGGGCCGCGCCGAGGATCCGGGACAGGCCGGTGGCGAGCGCGGACGACAAGAACGCGCGGACGAAGTTCACCCGCTGCTGCGACGGGTTCGACACCGTCATCGGCGCCTCCGGAGGGCGGTCGGATCGGATCGGCCAGGGGGGCACGATCGGCGCCGCTCGCCCGCAGGCTAGCACGGGCGCGCACGGGACCGGGTCCGCGTCGGTTTCTGCGGCGCCCGCCGGCCGAGCGTGGGTTCTGGCGGGAGAAGCGACGGAGTCGCGCGATCTCGTCGATCTCGTGGAATCGTTCCAACCCTCCGCCCACCGCCGGTATCGAACCCAGCGAAGACAAACGGGAGGTCCAGATGGTCACGGTCGGCTGGCTGATGGCGATGGCGTCGAATTCGTACGCGGGCACCTGCACCCCGGCGGCGCTGGGGGAGCAGACGGTGTCGCTGCAGGGTGTCACCGGGCTCGTGGTCGACGGGGTCGACGCGAAGCTCGAGGTGGTGGGCGCGGACGGGTCCGATCTGCGCGCCACCGGGGCGGCGTGCGGCGACGGGGCCGCGATCAAGCTCGCGCGGAGGGGCACGGTGGTGTACGCGTCGGTCAAGGGCAAGGGCCTCGACGAGGTGTCGCTCACCCTGACGGTCCCGAAGGCGCTCCCGGCGCTGACCGTCCACGGGCACACCGGTCCGGTCGTGGTCCGCGGCGTGGCCGCCCCGGTCGCGGTGGTGTCGAGCGACGGTCCGGTCGAGCTGTCCGACGTGAAGTCGGTCCGGATCGCGTACGGCACGGGCCCGGTGGTGATCGAGCGGGTCTCGGCCGGGGTCGTGGTCGACCACCTGACCGGCTCGCTCCAGGCGAAGGCGATCGGCAGCGACGTGATCGCCGACGCGGTCACCGGGGAGGTCGTCGTCGACGACGTGGCCGGCGATCTCGCGGTCCGCGAGACCACCGGCTCGGTGCGCCAGACCAACGTCCGCGGTCAGGTCGCGCTGCCCTGAGGGTTGGGGCGCCCCGGCTCGCTCCGCTCGCCGTCGGCCTCCGTCCGGGGTCGGTCGCTCCGCGACCTCCGTCCTCGCTCCGCTCGGACCGCTGCGCGCCCTCCCGTCCGCCTGGCGCGGGCCGGCACGGTGGGTCCACCAGGTCGCGGACCCCGGACCCACAGACACGCGAGCCAGCCGCGAAGGGCTGGCTCGGTGGTCCTGGTCGCTCGCGGTTCGGGAGGGTCCCGGTGTCACGAGCGGATGGGGTGGAGCGGGCGACGAGATTCGAACTCGCGACACCAAGCTTGGGAAGCTTGTACTCTACCAACTGAGCTACGCCCGCCCAGCGTGGGGAGCATAACGTGTCCGCCGAGGCCCGCAACGGTCGCGCGACGGTCCGTCGGCCGATCGGTCAACCGAGCAGGGCGAACCGCAGCCCGCGATCGCTCGCCACCAGCGCGTCGGCGTCGAGGGCGGCCAACAGCCGATCCAGGACCACCGCGCCCGCGAGGAGCAGATCCGCGCGGTCCGGGCTGACCGCCGCCAGCCGCCGGCGCCCCGCTGCGTCCGCCGTGGCGAACGCCGCCACGAACCGGCCGAGATCGCCGCGGGTCAAGGTCGCGCCGTGGACCCGCGCCGGATCGTACCGGGTGAGCCCGAGGTGGATCGCGGCGAGGGTGGTGACCGACCCGGCGACCCCGATCACGGTGCCCGGTCGGCCCGGGATCACGAGCGTCGCGGCCTCCCGGTCGACGTGGGCCTCGAGCGCCGCGAGCCCCGCGGGGTCGAACCGGTCCGGGATCGCCCCGCCGGGCGCGAGGTGCAGCTCGGTCAGGCGCACCGTGCCGATCTCGAGCGATCGGCGCGACGCGATCCGGTCGTCGTCGCCGAGCACGACCTCGGTCGACCCGCCGCCGAGGTCGATCACCGCCCGCAGCCCCGCCGGCACGGTCAGGTCGCGGGTCGCGCCGAGCCAGGTGAGCCGGGCCTCCTCGTCGCCGGAGATCGTCCGGACCCGGATCCCGGTCCGCCGCTCGACCGCCGCGAACCACGCCTCCGCGTTCGACGCCCGACGCGCCCCGCTGGTCGCCACCGCCGCGATCGTGGCGGGGTCGATCCCGTGGCGGCGGGCGACGGCGGCGTAGTCGTCGAGCACCGCGTCGGCGGCGGCGATCCGATCGGCCCTGAACTGGCCCCCGTCCCCGAGCCCCTTGCCGAGGCCGACCACCCGCGCCTCGTCGTGGACGATCGCGCCGGCCGAATCGACGCCGCCAGGATCCACAATCGTGAGCAGCAGCGAGTTGCTGCCGATGTCGATCGCGGCCTTCACGGCATCCCGGGCGCCCAGGCGGGCTGGGTCCAGCCGCCGGAGGTGGTGATCTTGGTCTGGTGGCGCCCGTCGGCGGTCGAGACCCAGATCTCGCTCCGGCCGGTCCGGGTCGAGCTGAACGCGACGTACCGGCTGTCCGGGCTCCAGGTGGGATCCTCGTTGTCGCCCATGTCCTGGGTCAGCCGGATCACGTTCCGGCCGTCGGCCTCGGCGACGTAGATGTCGAACCCGCCCTCGGACCGGCCGACGAACGCGATCTTCGACCCGTCCGGCGAGATCACCGGGTCGATGTTGAAGTCGCCGACGAACGTGAGCCGGGTGCCCTCGCCGCCGCCGACCGGCATCGAGTACACCTGGGAGCCGCCGGAGCGCTCGGACGCGAACAGGATGTTCTTGCCGTCCGGCGCGAAGTCGGGCGACACGTCGATCCCGCCGCCGCGGGTCAGCCGGCGGACCTCGGCCCCGGTCCGCGCGTCGACCACCACGATGTCGGAGTCGCCGTCGATCGACCTGGCCAGCGCGATCTGGGAGCCGTCGGGCGAGAAGTCCGGCGAGGTGTTGACGCCCTTGACGTTGGAGATGGTGCGGGTGCGCCCGGACGGCAGGTCCTTGACGTACAGGTCCGGGTTCGCCTTCTTGTACGACGTCCACCCGATCGACCGGGCGTCCGGCGACCAGCCCGGCGACAGGTTGATCGCGCCGTTCCGGGTCACCGGGGTCACCCCGTGCCCGTCGCTGTCCATCAGGTAGATCTCTTTGTTGCCGGTCTTCGACCCGACCGCGACCAGCCGGGTGCCGAACACCCCGGGGGTGCCGAACGTCGACGCGAGCACCTGGTTCGCGATCGCGTGCCCGAGCTGCCGCGCGTTGTCCGGCACGCCGCGGAACCGCTTCGACACGAGCTTCTCGCCGGTCGGCACGTTGTACACGTACACGTCGGCGCACATCTTCGTGCCGCCCGGGTCACACGAGGCGTGCCCGGCCGGGTACACCCGGGTCTTGACCAGCACGGTCGACTTGATCAGCCGCCAGGCGGCGAAGTCGAACTGGTTCGGCTCGACGCCCTTGCCCTTCTCGACGTAGCCCTTCGGGTCTTGCAGCTCGAAGTAGCCCGACGTTTCGAGGTCCATCCACACGGCGTCCCACACCTCCTCCGACGCGGCCTTCGGCTCGCCGGCGGCGGGCAGCTCGGGCTTCGGCAGCGCGAGCGGGAGGTCGGCGGCCCCGGGGACCTGGATCACGATCGACTGCGCCGCCGCCGGGACGGAGGCAACAGCGAGGATCATCCACACGAACAGACGGAACGGGGTCATGGCTCTCACGGGTTTACTGGGGCGGCGTGAAGTCGATCGTCACGTACTCGGACGCGAGCAGGGGACGTAGCTCCTCCGCTGGCAACGGGAGGGTCCCGATATCCTGGATGGCGCGTTCGGCCGCCGCATCGTACGACAGGACCCCCGAGCTCTTCGCGACCTCCCACGACTCGATCGCGCCGGTGCTCTCGTCGATCTTGATGTTGATCTTGCACAGCAGGTCGGGCTGGCCCTGGGTGATCGGGCGGAAGTGCTGGCGGATCAACTGCTGGACCTGGGCCATCCACCGGGCCCACGCCGGATTGCCGCGGGCGGCGGCGCCGAGCACCGCGAGGTTCAGGTCCTCGGCGCCGTTCGGGTCGGTCGCGTTGCGGTCCTGCGTCCCGTCCGGCGCGTCGAGGTCCTCGAGCATCCGGCGGCGCTCGATCTCGTCCAGGATCTGCTGACGACGCGCCTCTTCGGCGTTGCCCTGGACCGGCGGGGGCTCGTCGTCGTGGATCACGAGGTCGGACTGCTTCACCGGGGGCGGCTCGACCGCCTTCTCCTCGCCGGCGGCCCGCTTGACCCGCGCCGCGCGATCCGGGACGTTGTGGGCGGACTTCGGCAGCGCGACCATCGAGATCTCGATCGACTCGTGGAACGCGGGCTCGCGGTGGCACGACGGGAGCAGGCCCGTGATCGCGGTGAACAGCACGACGGCGAGGATCACCGCCCCGTGGGCCAGCACCGAGCAGCCGACGTACGGGATCAACATCTGCCGCTCGGGCACGAGCACGGTGCCGAACGTCGGCTCGCTCATCGGAGTGGACATCGGGCCTCCCTCAGTCACTCGTCGCCTGCCGGGGCATCGTCGTCTCCGAACGGATCGAACACCAGACCGACCCGCGGCATGCCCGCCTTCTTCGCGACCTCGAGCAGCTTGACCACGTCGCGGTACGGGAGATCCCCGTCGGCGCGGAGGAACACGGGCTGATCGGGGTTCGCCTCGGCGATCGCGCGGAGCCGGGCGGGCAGCTCGTCGAGGGTGAACGGGGTGTCCACGTCGTTCAGGTACACCTCGTGGTCCGCGTTCATCGACAGGACGATCTGGTCCTCCTCGTCCATGTCCAGCGGGGGCGCCTCGGACTTCGGCAGGTCGATCTCGACCCCGGCGTTGTTCATCATCGGGGCGGTGATCATGAAGATGATCAACAGCACGAGCATCACGTCGACCAACGGGGTGACGTTGATGTCGGCCATCGTGCCGCCCTGGCTCCCACCGCTCATCGCCATGACCGTCCCTCCCGTGCGCGGCGCGCGATCAGCGCAGGTGGCGCTTGACGATGTTCAGGAAGTCGGACGAGAAGTTGTCCATCTCGGTGTTCAGGACCCGGATGCTCGCGTTGAAGTAGTTGAACGCGATGACCGCCGGGATCGCCGCCGCCAGCCCGACCGCGGTGGCGATCAGCGCGTTGGCGATGTCCGGACCGACGATGTCGATCGTGGCGGCGCCGCCCCCGCCGAGCTTCTGGAACGCCCGCAGGATCCCCCACACCGTGCCGAACAGCCCGATGAACGGCGCCGTCGACCCGGTGGTGCCGAGGAACGTGACGTACCGCTCGAGGTTGGTCGACTCGACCGACGCCGCGCGCCGCAGCGTCCGCGACAGGTTGTCCGTCGCGTCGGCCCGCTTGCCCTGCTCGCCGCCGGCCGCGGTGATCTTCGCGAGCTCCTGGTACCCGGACCGGAACACCTCGGCGACCGGAGAGCGCCGGAAGCTCCCACACTTCTCGTACACCGCGTCGAGCCGCTTGCTCGCCCAGAACAGGTCGAGGAACCGCGCGGACTGCTTCGCCGCGGACCGCAGGCGGAACCACTTCTGGAAGATGATCGCCCAGCACACGAAGCTCATGCCGAGCAGGACGAGCAGGACGAACTGGACGATCAGGTCCGCGTGGATGATCAGGGACAGGACCGACTGCGACTCCTGCGCCCGAACTGCTGCCAGATAGACCTCGACGGCACCATCCACGAGCTGCCTCCCGGCCGGCCGTTGTAGTCCGCCGACGTGCGCTGTACCACCTCAGCGTCGTACGGGTGTGCCCTGACCGGACCCGGGAGGCACCGCGACCTCCCACAGCTCGACCGCCGCTCCGGCGCGGACCAGGCGATCGTGCCACACCCGTTGCTCGTCGCGCACCGCGTCGGTCGGGCCCTTGACCTCGACCAGGATCAGCCCGGGAGGAACCTTCGCGGGCAGCGCGTCCGGGATCCGGACCTCCGGCCCCGGCATCACCGCGAGATCCGGCAACCCGGCGGTGGCGCGCGGCCCGTGGTCCACCACGACCTCGATCAGCGCCCGGACCCCGGCCGGACCGAGGCCCGCGGCCAGCGCCACCAGATCGTCGACCGCCGCGGCGTCCCACCGGGCCCCCGCGAGCCGGATCCCGCGCCACCGCGGATCCGCCTCGGCGACCCTCGCCGGAGCCTCGCCGGCGTCGATCGCGGCCAGCAACCGGTCGATCTCCGGGGCCCGCGCGGCGCGGAACGCGGCGGTCCCCAGATCGACCGGCCCGGACAGGAACCGGACCGGCAACGCCCCGGGGACCGGCAGGAACCACAGCTCGGCGCACAGCACCGCCGCGAGGGTCGACCACGGCGCGGACTCGGCCGGGATCGCCCGGCGCCCGAGGGACCGCAGCACCGATGCCACCGCGTCCTCGATCGTCCGCGGGCCGTCCGGGCAGGTCCACCGCGGCCGGGTCCCCGCGGGGGCGGCCGGGACCAGCCGGAGCTGCCGGACCCGCGGCGCGACCAGCGGCCGGGCGGGCGGGATCCCGATCCGGACCGTCTTGCCGACCCGCCGGGCGGCGCGGGCGATCGCGACCTGCTCGGACGGGAGGGCCGTCGG
>JBEBJW010000020.1:0-16824 GCA_040079715.1 Myxococcota bacterium
TCCCACCCGATCATCATCCCGTACGCCTCGTCCTTCGTGCCGCGCTTCCAGGTCACGATCAGCTGGCCGGCGGTGTCGAACGCGAGCTCCGGCTGATCGACGAGGGTGATCGCGTTGCTCGGCTTGTCGAGGCCGAGCTCGGCCGAATCGACGATCATCGAGGTGATCGCCGATGGATCCGACACCGGCGCCGTGTACAGCAGGATCGTCGACGCCCGGTAGTCCCCGCCGCCGACCACGATCGCGACCCGCTCGTCGTTCACCGCGAGGATCGGCTGTCGGACGGTGCCGAGGAACAGCGAGTCGACGTCGTCGACCACCACCGACGGCGCGAACCGCTGCCCCCCGTCGTCGGACCAGGTGAGGTGGACGTCGGCGATCTCGTCCGCGCCGGTGACGGTGGTGTAGGTCACCCACACCCGGCCGGTGGCGTCGATCACCACGTCCGGCCAGCCCACCACCACGTCCTCGGTGCTCGCCGCGACGAGCCCCGGCACCGCCGGGGGGGTGGTCCCCGGGGTCCCGGTGTCGAGCGTGCCGACGGGGCCGGTGCAACCGATCAGCCACACCACCCCGACGACGGAGCGGATCACCGCTCGACCACGAGGACCTGGTTCTTCTCCACGTCGTCGCGGACGGTGACCTCGCCGTCGGGCCACTGGACCTCGACCGACGCGATCTGGTCCGTCACGCCGAGGCCCATGTGGATCGCCCACACGTTCGACGACGAGAACCCGTTGTCTCCGCGGAACGTGCCGTACAGCGTGCGCTCCGAGCCGTCGGCGTCGACCACCACGACCGTCGCGCGGGTGCCGAGGGCCGACCGCGACACGTGCACCCCGTCCCCGACCGGTCGGATCTCGAGCCAATCCTGCGGCTCGGACAGGCGGAACCGCCACATCCGGTCCGGCTCGGCCGACGCGTCGCCGCCCCAGTGGTAGGTGCCACCCATCGTCGCGAACAGCTCGATCGTGCCGTCGAGGTCGAAGTCCGCCGCGCACGCGCCGTGAGCCCGGAACGGGTACGGCGGGTACTCGACGCCCAGCGCGAGCACGTCGGGGTCCTGCTCGGGCGGGTAGTTGATCAGCTCGCTGTAGTTGCCGAACACCGGCACCTTCATCGTGCCGTACTCGCCGAAGTCGGTGTCGACCATGTGCTCGGCGAAGTGGATCTGGGGCTCGTTGCCACCCTCGGGTCCGCCCATCCCGAGGTACACGTCTGCGACGCCGTCGCCGTTGAAGTCACCCGGCAGCGAACCCATCACCCCGAGGTAGTTGTGGTTGCGCAGGCCGGGGTCGAACGGGTTGTTGATGTTCGTGACCGCGGTGGCGTCGATGAACCCGGTCCCGTGGACGTTCAGCAGGATCACGTGGCCCAGGAGGTACGGACCGCCGCTCGGGTAGCCGCGGACGAACTTGATCAGGTCGTGGTAGCCATCGCCGTTGAAGTCCTCGGTGCCGGACACGAACACCTCGAGCGGCATCCCGAGGTCGCCGCCCCCGAGCGACATCTCTGCAGTGACATCCTCGAACCGAAGCTCGCCCGTGTCCTTCAGCAGGTTGCGCCACAGCTTCGACGGCTGGGTGTAGTTGTTCTCGAACACGTCCATGTCGCCGTCGTTCTCGATGTCGATCCACACCGAGTGGCGCGTCGGCATCTGGCTGTTCAACCCGAGGTCGCGCCCGCGCTCGGTGAACGTGCCGTCGCCGTTGTTGACGTAGATGAAGTCGTAGCCCATCCAGTCGTCGGGCTGGAGCCGGTCGTACGCCTTGAGCGGGTACACGTCCTCGGACATGTACAGGTCGTCGTCGCCGTCGAGGTCGAAGTCGAGCCACATCACACCCGCGGTCGCGCCCTCCTGCGGCACGCCGTTCTTGTCCAGCGGGCCGCTGACGCCGGCCTCGTCGGTCACGTCGACGAACGCGACCTTCCCGGTCGGGACGAAGTCGTTCCGCAGGAGGTGGTTCGCGGCGGTGCCCTCGATCCCGCCCATCCCGAAGAACAGGTCGAGGTCGCCGTCGTTGTCGTAGTCCGACGACTGGATCGTCCACGAGTACGCGCCGTCGATGAACACCGGGCCCATCTCGAACTGGACGTCGCCCGGCGTCGAGATGTTGTGGAGCATGAACGACTCGTCGGTCGGGTGACCGATCACCAGATCCGGCAGCCCGTCCAGATCGAAGTCGCCGACCGAGCACGACCGGCCGTGCCCGAAGTGACCGAAGTCCTTGGCGGTCAGGATCCCCGAGGTGTTCGTCAGCTCCTCCGACACCATCGACAGGGTGTGATCGGTCCCGTCGACGGTGTCCGTGTCGGTGTCCGGATCGACGACGGTGGGGGTGACGTCGGGCTCGCCGCGCTGACAGGCGGACAGCAGGGTGAGCGCGGCAGCGACGCGGATCCGGGACATCGATGGCTCCTGGAGGGAGGGGCGAAGAATCAGCGGGTGATCTTGCGGATCACGTGGTTGTAGGTGTCCGCCACGTACAGCGCGCCCTCGAGGTCGACCGCGATCCCGAACGGCTTGTGCAGCTGGGCTTCGGTCGCGGGCCCGCCGTCGCCGGAGAACCCGGGATCGTCGGCGTCGCAGATCCCGGCCACCGTCTCGACGATCCCGTCGCGGATCACCCGGACGCAGTGGTTGTCGGTGTCGGCGACGTAGACCTCGCCGTCGATCCCGATCGCCAGGTCGCGCGGCGTGCTGAACTGGGCGTCGAGCGCGTCACCGCCGTCGCCGGAGTACCCGTGCGAGGTGATGCCGGCGTACCGATCGACGATCATCGTGTCGAGGTCGACGGTCCGAATGATGTGGTTGCCCGAGTCGACCAGGTACAGGACGTGGTCTCGGATCTCGATCCGGTTCGACGGGTCGGCCGCCTGGCCGGTCGACGCGTGGAAGTTGGCCTCGGTGACCGGCCCGCCGTCGCCCTTGTACCCGGCGTACCGCTGCTCGCCGCCCACGTCGAACACCTTGCCCGTGACGTCGAGGACCCGGATCAGCTGGTTGGCCTGGTCGAAGAAGTACAGCTCGCCCGACGTGCCGTCCCACGCGACCGAGCTCGGCAGGTCGAGGTCGGTGGTGGTCGCCTCGCCGCCGCTGCCGTTGTAGTTCCGGTCTCCGGTCCCCGCGACCCAGTCGATCGTCAGGTTGTCCACGTCGAGCAGCTCGATCCGACTGTTGTGCCACGCGGCGATCGCGAGGATCGACGGGTTGGCCGGGTCGAACTGGAGGTTCGTCGGGTGGTTGAACGAGTTCGCCAGCGACTCGCCCGGGGGGCCGTCGCCGAGGAACCCGGTGCCCGCGACGGTGTGGATGGTGCCGTCGTCCTCGATCACCCGGATCCGGTGGTTGTTCCAGTCGATCACGTACGCCCGGCCGTCGTCGGGGCGGAACGTCAGGTCGACCGGCAAGTACATCCCGGACTCGGTCGCCGGGATGTCTTCGGCGCCGTACGACGCGATCTCCGGCGTGCCCGAGATCGTGCAGATGTTGCCCGACACGAGGCACGGGTCTTCGGTGTCTCCGTCGCTCGGACCGGGGCCCGAACAACCGATGAGCGCGAACGTGGCAGCTGCGGGTGCGAACTTCATCGGAGACCTCTCAGCGGTAGACGGTGCGGATGCGGTGGTTGAACGCGTCGGCGATCACGAGGTTGCCGTCGAGATCGAGCGCGACTCCGAACGGCCGGTACAGGTCGACGTCGAGCCGATCGCTGCCGTCGCCGCCGGTCGCCTGCTCGGGACAGGTCCGCGGGATGTACTGCGGTCCGTCGCCGGCGCAGGTCGGGTTCCCGGTGCCGACGTAGGTGCTGACCTCGCCGGTCGCGGTGTCGATCGCGCGGATCTTGTTGTTGTCGCTGTCGGCGACGAACAGGATCCCCTCCGGGGTCATCTGGAGGTCGCGCGGGAAGTTGAACTGCGCCTGGAGGCCCGGACCGTCGACGTCGCCGGGGGTCTCCGGGGTCCCCGCGTACAGGTCGAGCACCCGGGTCTCCATGTCGAGCACCCGGATGATGTGGTTGTCGGTGTCGGCGATGTACAGCTTCGACTCGTCCGGCGAGAACGCGATCGAGCCGCCCGGCTCCGGGTTCTCGCTCCGGGGGAACGACAGCGCCGCTTCGCGCGCCGGGCCGCCGTCGCCGGTGTAGCCCTTGTTCCCGTCGCCGGCGATCGTGGTGATCTGCCACGGGCCCTGGGTCGCGATGCCGCTGCCGTCGCCGTCCAGGAACCGCACGCGCTCGTTGCGCATGTCGACGATGTACACGTCCTGGTTGGAGTCGATCTCGACCGCGACGGGCTGGTTCATCCGCGCGTCGATCGCGTCTTCCATGTTGTCGCCGACGAAGTCGGGGGTCATGCCGAGGTACACCCGGGTGAGCCCGGTCGCCGGGTCCCAGGTCCGGAGCTTGTGGGTGTGCCACGAGGCCGACAGCAGGATGCCGTTGTCGAACCACCGGGTCTGGGTGGGGTGGTTCAGGTTGACCGTCAATCCATCGGCGCCGATCACCGTGGCGTCCAGGCGGTCCGGGTCGCCGTCGCCGATGAAGTCCGTCCCCATGATCGTCACGAGGGTGCCGTCGTCCTCGACCATCCGGAGCTTGTGGTTGTTCCAGTCGGAGATCACCGGCTTGCCGGCGGGCGAGAAGGTGATGTCCATCGGGAAGTACAGCCAGCTCTCGGCCTTGTCCTTGCCGGAGCCGTTGTACCCGGCCTGGCCGGTGCCGGCGTACTCGCACACCACCCCGACGTCGGGGGTGCACTCCACGGCGCCGGTGGTGTCACCGTCGTCGCCGGGCCCGGGGCCCTGACAACCGACGAGGAACCACGACACCACCAATGGACCGACTGCGGCTCGATTCATGGCTGGAACTCCGACTCGACCAAGGGAACGAGGGCGTCGTACGTCGGGACGTCGCACGACGAAGACACGGTCAGCGCTCGATCGAGCACCAACACAGTGGGAAAACGCCCAGCGAGGGCGGGGGCGGTCGACCGTTCGGGATCGGCCAGCACCGGCGAGGCGACGCCGAGCTCATCGGCCCATTCGGCCGCTTCGTCCGGCGACACCGGCAGCCCCGAGGCGTCCTCGAGCAGCACGGTCACGTCGACCACGTCGCCGGGGTTCTCCTCGGCGATCTGCTGGGCGGCGCCGGCCACCTCGCGGCACGGCACGCACCACATCGCGCTGAACGACAGGATCACCACCCGGTCCCAGAACTGCCACAGCTCGACGGGATCGCCGTACTGGTCGAGCAGGATGGTCTCAGGGACGGTGTCGCCGATGGCCCATCCCTCACCGACGAGATCGGCGGGGGCCTCGGCGGCGACCCATCGGTTGGCGGGCCCCGGGTCGACCGAGCCGTCGTGGTCGATGGGATCGACGTCGCCCGCGGCGCACCCGTCGGCGAGGACGGCCACCAGCCAGAGCTGTGCGATTCGACACATTCGACGGACCCCTGGTGTGCCTTTCGCCACCACGCGCGAGCCACCAGCCCAGGAGTGGTCAGATGTCGCACCATGGATCCATTCTGGGACCCGATTCAACGGAGACACAGACCAGGACGTGATCGTGCTGGGCCGTACGAATCGGCGGCGGCGGGGTTGCGGTTCGGGCTCGGGCGTGTCGCCCGTCGACCCCGATCGAACGGCGCCGAGCCCCACCACCCCGTTCGGTTCGAACAGCACGCCGTCCAGGCACACGTTCTTCGCCCACCCGCGAGCGACGATCCCGATCTCGACTGCGCCACCGCGGTCGCACGACCCGCCGTTCGGTTCGAACAGCGTCCACGACGACGTCCTCCGCCCACCCCCGAGCGACGATCCCGAGCCCGACGGCGTGCTGCGCCAACCGAACGTCACCGATCGCGCCGCAGGGTCCGATCGCGCAGCGCCGCCGACGGTTCGGTTCGAACGGCACACCGGTCGATCCGGAGGCCGGGCCAGACCGCACGCCGACCAGGTCGACGTCCCCTGCGCGCTCCCGTCCCGAGCCCGGCCGGATCACGCTCTCCGCCAGCGGCCTGCCCATCGCTGCGCCGCGACGTGCTTGATCCGGCGGCACACCCGTCATAGAGAGTCCGGCTCCGAACCGGGAGTCCGAATGTCCGACGTCGTCCGCTGCGGCCTCATCCAGTGCAGCAACCCGATCAACGACGAGTCGAGGCCCGTCGCCGTGATCCAGGCCGCGATGCTCGAGAAGCACCTGCCGCTGATCGACGAGGCCGGCCGCCGCGGCGTCCAGATCCTGTGCCTGCAGGAGATCTTCAACGGGCCCTACTTCTGTCCGTCGCAGGATCCGCGGTGGTACGCCGCCGCCGAGTCCGTCCCCGGCCCCACCACCGAGCGGATCGCCGCCGCGTGCGCCGCGCACGGGATGGCCGTCGTCGTCCCGGTGTACGAGAAGGCGATGCGGGGGGTGTACTACAACACGGCCGCGGTGTACGACGCGGACGGCAGCTACCTCGGCAAGTACCGCAAGCAGCACATCCCGCAGGTCGCCGGGTTCTGGGAGAAGTTCTTCTTCACGCCCGGCGACGGCGGGTACCCCGTGTTCAAGACGAAGTACGCCACGATCGGCGTGTACATCTGCTACGATCGGCACTTCCCCGAGGGCGCCCGGTGCCTCGGCCTGAACGGAGCCGAGATCGTGTTCAATCCGTCCGCGACGGTCGCGGGGTTGTCCCAGTACCTGTGGAAGCTCGAGCAGCCCGCGCACGCTGTCGCGAACGGGTACTTCGTCGGGGCGATCAACCGGGTCGGGACCGAGGCGCCGTGGAACATCGGCAAGTTCTACGGCAGCTCGTACTTCGTCGATCCGCGCGGCCGGTTCCTCGCGGAGGGCAGCGGGGACGACGACGCGCTGGTCGTGGCCGATCTGGATCTGTCCACGATCGACGAGGTCCGGAACACCTGGCAGTTCTACCGGGATCGGCGTCCGGATGCCTACGCCGAGATCGCACGCAAGACGGGAGGGGTGTGAGATGGGATCGATCCTGATTCGCGGCGGGACCCTCGTGACGGCGGAGGGTGAGTCCCGCGGGGACGTGCTCGTCGTCGACGACAAGATCGCCGAGGTCGGCGCCTCGATCACGGCGGCCGGAGCCCGGATCGTCGACGCCGGCGGCGCGTACGTACTGCCCGGCGGGATCGACCCGCACACGCACATGGAGCTGCCGTTCATGGGGACGGTCGCGTCGGAGGACTTCTTCACCGGCACCACCGCGGCGGCGTGCGGCGGGACCACCACCAGCCTCGACTTCGTGATCCCGAACCCGAAGCAGCCCCTGCTGGAGGCGTTCCGGTCGTGGATGGGATGGGCCGAGAAGGCCGCCTGCGACTACAGCTTCCACGTGGCCGTCACCTGGTGGGACGACTCCGTGCGGGCCGACATGGAGACGCTGTGCCGCGAGCACGGCGTGAACAGCTTCAAGCACTTCATGGCCTACAAGAACGCGATCATGGCCGACGACGAAGTGCTCGTGAACAGCTTCAAGACCGCGCGCGCGCTCGGGGCGCTGTGCACCGTCCACTGCGAGAACGGCGAGCTCGTGTTCACGCTCCAGAAGGACGTGTTCGACCAGGGGATCACCGGCCCCGAGGGCCACCCGCTGTCCCGTCCCCCCGAGGTCGAGGGCGAGGCCGCGAACCGCGCGATCCGGATCGCCGAGGTCCTCGGCGTGCCGCTGTACCTCGTCCACACGTCGTGCATCGACGCGCTCGAGGCGGTCGCCCGGGCCCGGATGGAGGGCCAGCGGGTGTACGCCGAGGTGCTCGCCCAGCACCTGGTGATCGACGACTCGGTGTACCGGAACCCCGACTGGGACAGCGCCGCGCACTACGTGATGAGCCCGCCGTTCCGCGCGAAGGAGCACCAGGACGCGCTGTGGAAGGGGTTGCAGGCCGGGATGCTGCAGACCACCGCCACCGATCACTGCTGCTTCTGCACCCCGCAGAAGCGCGCCGGGCTCGACGACTTCCGGAAGATCCCGAACGGAACTGGCGGGATCGAGGACCGGATGAGCGTGCTGTGGCACCACGGGGTCCGCACCGGCCGTCTGACCCCGTCGGAGTTCGTGGCGGTGACCAGCACCAACGCGGCGAAGATCTTCAACATCTTCCCGAAGAAGGGTGCGATCGCACCCGGCGCGGACGCGGACCTCGTGGTGTGGGATCCGACGCGGTCCCGGACGATCTCGAAGGCCACCCACCACCAGAACATCGACTTCAACATCTACGAAGGGATGCAGGTCGAGGGGACGGCGGTGGTGACGCTGTCGCGCGGGATGATCGTGTGGGAGGACGGGGTCGTCCGGACCGAGCGCGGTCGCGGCCGATACGTCCCTCGCCCGTGCGGGGCCCCGTTCTGGACCGCGCAGAACCGCAGGAACGCTCGTTCCACGCCGACCCCGGTCGCTCGGACCCTTCCGCGCTGACCCGCGCCGGGGTACGTTGGCCGTCGGAGGAGAACTCATGCGCTACAACCTGCTGGTCCTGATCGCGTTCTTCGTCGGCTGCTCGGGCGACGCCACCACGAAGGACACCGACACCACCGCCGACGGCGACGCGGACACCGACTCCGACGCGGACAGCGACGCGGACGCGGACAGCGACGCCGACTCGGACGCGGACTCCGACACCGACACCGACACCGACTCGGACACCGACACCGATTCGGACGCCGACCTGCCGCTCGGCCTCGTGACCGTGGTCGGGCTCGAGATCGCGCCCGGTCAAGAAGTGAGCGTGGTGAGCACGCAGTTCTTCCCCGCCGAGAGCGGGACCACGACGACCACCACCACCACCACCACCCAGCCGATCGACACCTGCGAAGTGACCCTGTTCGGCAGCACCACCACCGGGACGGGCACCACCACCACCACCACCGGGGAGCTGTCCGCCGGCGACGTGTCGGTCACGATCGACGGCGAGCTCGTCGACCTCACCGCTCCGTTCGTCCAGGGCTACGCCGCGGGCGGGCTGGTCGACTTCTCGGCCACCGGTGACGAGTTCCCGGCGTTCGACGTGGCTGGCCTCGTCACGCTCCCCGACGCGCCCAGCCCGGCCTCCGTCGGTCCGGACCCGACCTCGGGCGGGATCACCGTGACCTGGCCGGCCGGCAGCGGCGCGTCGACCGAGTTGTTGTTCCTGATCGTGAGCGGCACCGACGGCTCGGCCCAGTGCCTGGTCACCGACGACGGTGACTTCGTGGTCGACGGAACCGTGATCAGCCAGCTCGGCGGCCGTCCGTCGGTTCAGGTCGTCCGCCAGGCGTTCGACTTCGCGGAGAACGCGGACTCGGTGCTCGTCGGCATCGCCGCGTACCTCGTCGACGCCG
Source organism: Myxococcota bacterium (assembly GCA_040079715.1). Classification (GTDB taxonomy): domain Bacteria; phylum Myxococcota_A; class UBA796; order UBA796; genus JACKER01. The sequence goes on from JBEBJW010000020.1 coordinate 9,335, forward strand.
GGTAGCGAGCCGGGTAGACGGTCGGTCGACGCCCGGTCGACCGATCCCCGGTCCGATCGCGCGAGCGAGGAGCGCGAATGCGTGATCTGTGGCTGGTGTGTGGTTGGCTCGTCGCCTGCTCGGGCGGCGACCCCGTGGACGCCGACGCGGGCACCGACGCCGACGCCGACACGGACGCCGACGCCGACGACGCGTGGGACCCCGACCTGCCGCTGGCCCAGTTGGTGGTGGTCGGGTCCGAGTTCACGCCCGGCGAGGCGTCGACCCTGGTGACCACGGCGTTCTTCGCCCGGGCCGGCGAGATGTCCGCCACCATCACCCCCCAATCGGTCGACACGTGCGACCTTTCGCTGGGGGGCACCACCACCGACCCCACCAACACCACCACCACCGCCGGCGACCTGTCCGCCGGCGATGTGACGGTCGCGATCGACGGGGAGCCGGTCGACCTCGCGGTGCTGGTCTCCGCGGGGTACACCGCCGGGCTGGTCGACTTCTCGGCCACCGGAGACGAGTTCCCGGCGTTCGACGTGACCGGGCTGATGCAGCTCCCCGAGCCCCCCGGCCCCGCCTCGGTGAGCGCGGACCCGAGCTCGGGCGGGATCACCGTCACCTGGCCGGCCGCGAGCGGGGCCGGGCTGCTGTACGTGTTGGTCGACGGCCCGGACGGGGCCGCGACGTGCCTCGCCGAGGACGACGGCGAGTTCGTGGTCGGCGGGGACGTGCTCGACCCGCTCGGCGGCCCGCCGACCGTCCGGGTCATCCGTCAGTCCCTGGCGTTCGTGGAGAACGCCGACGCGGTGATCTACGGGGTTGGCGGGTACCTCGTCGACGCCGGGTAGCGGCTGGGGAGCGCACGGCCGAGCGGTCCGCGCAGGTGCGGGATCCCGTGGCGCGACGGCAACCATCGGGGTAGATGCCGGGCTCCGCTCCGGAGGCGCCCGATGGTGATCCCCAAGTTCGGTGCGACGAGCCCGGCGTTCGTCGCGTACGTCCCCGCCCGCAACTGGATCGGCGGCGCGTGGCGCGACCCGTCCGGGACCGAGGTCCGCCCGGTGGTGAACCCCCGCCACGGCAAGGCGATCGCCTCGGTGCGGTTCTCGACCGCCGCCGACGTGGACGCCGCGGTCACCGCCGGCCGGGCCGCGTTCGCGACCTGGAAGGACTGGCCGATCCGCGAGCGCGCCCAGGTGCTGTACCGCGCCCGCGAGCTGATGCTGCGCGACCTCGACGAGCTGTCGTGGCTCGTGTCGCACGAGAACGGCAAGGTGTTCGACGAGGCGAAGGCCGAGGTCCTGAAGGGCATCGAGTGCATCGAGTACGGCTGCTCGCTGCCGAACCTCGCCCAGGGCGAGCAGCTCGACGTGAGCCGCGGGGTCCGGTGCGAGACCACCCACGAGCCGCTCGGGGTCGTCGCCGGCGTGGTGCCGTTCAACTTCCCGTTCATGGTCCCGCTGTGGATGCTGCCCCAGGCGCTGGTGGGCGGGAACGCGTTCGTGCTCAAGCCGTCCGAGGTGGTCCCGCTGTCGACCCTCAAGCTCGCGGCGATCCTGGCCGAGGCCGGGCTGCCGGACGGCGTGTTCAACCTGGTCCAGGGCGGCCGCGAGGTGGTCGAGGCGCTGTGTGATCACCCGGGGATCGCCGCGATCGGGTTCGTCGGATCCACCACGGTCGCGAAGGCCGTGTACGCGCGGGCCTGCGCCGCCGGCAAGCGCGCGCTGTGCCTCGGCGGCGCCAAGAACCACTTGATCGTGGTCCCGGACGCCGACCTCGAGCTGACCGCCGAGAACGTGGTCGCGTCGTTCACCGGCTGCGCCGGGCAGCGGTGCATGGCGGCGTCGGTGTTGGTCGCCGTCGGCGCGGTCGATCCGATCGTCGACGCGATCGTGGCGCGCGCCGCGAGGCTCAGGGTGGGCATCGACGTCGGCCCGGTGATCTCCACCGTCGCGGTCGAGCGGATGAACCACTACGTCGCCGACGCCGAGAAGCGCGGCGCCACCGTCCGCCTCGACGGGCGCGGGCGCCACGGAGACGAGGGCGGCACCTGGTTCGGGCCGACCGTGCTGGATCGGGTCACCACGGACATGCCGGCCGGCTGCGACGAGATCTTCGGGCCGGTGTTGTCGATCGTCCGGGTGGCGACGCTCGACGAGGCGCTGGCGATCGAGAACGACAACGTGTACGGCAACGCGGCGTGCATCTACACCACCAACGGTCACGTCGCCCGCGAGGCGATCCGTCGGGCCGAGGCGGGGATGTGCGGGGTGAACGTGGGTGTCCCCGTGCCGCGGGAGCCGTTCGGGTTCGGCGGGTGGAACGCGAGCAAGTTCGGCGCCGGCGACCTCACCGGGTGGGACGGGTTCCGGTTCTGGACCCGCCCGCGGAAGGTCACCACCAAGTGGGCGCTCCAGAAGGACACGAGCTGGATGTCGTGACCGACGTCCCCGGAGACTCGACGATGGATTCGCGCGAGATGGTCGAGCTGTGCCTGAAGCACACGCTGTACTCGTGGGCCGCGACCGGCGCGGTCCACCCGATGCCGATCGATCGGGCCGAGGGGATCTGGCTGTTCGGGCCGGAAGACCAGCGGTGGATGGACTTCAACAGCCAGCTGATGTGCGTGAACATCGGCCACGGTCACCCGCGGGTGGTCAAGGCGATCCAAGACCAGGCCGCGAAGCTCTGTTTCGCGCACTCGGGCTCGGCGACCGAGGTCCGCGCGAAGCTCGGGCAGCGGCTGGCGGAGCTGATGCCCGGGGACCTGAACGTGTTCTTCTTCACCCTCGGGGGGGCCGAGGCGAACGAGAACGCGATCCGCGCGGTCCGCCTGTACACCGGGCGGAACAAGATCATCACCCGGTACCGGAGCTACCACGGCGGCACCAACGCCACGATGCAGCTCACCGGGGATCCGCGACGGTGGGCCAACGAGCCCGGGATGCCGGGGATCGTCCGGGTGATGGACCCGAACCCGTACAGCTACTCGTTCGGGACGACGGACGACGAGATCGTTCGGAACAACCTCACGTACCTCGAAGAGGTCATCCAGTACGAAGGCCCGCAGACGATCGCGGCGATGTTCATCGAGACGGTGACCGGCACCAACGGGATCCTGCCGCCGCCGCGCGGGTACCTCCGCGGGCTGAAGTCGCTGCTCGAGAAGTACGGCATCCTGCTCGTGTGCGACGAAGTGATGGCCGGATTCGGGCGGACCGGCAAGCTGTTCGCGTTCATGCACGAGGACATCGTGCCGGACGTGGTGACGATGGCGAAGGGCCTCACGTCGTCGTACCTGCCGCTCGGCGCGATGGCGCTTCGGCAGCCGATCGCCGACCACTTCAAGACGAACACGTTCTGGGGCGGGCTGACCTACAACAGCCACCCGATGTCGTGCGCCGCCGCCCTCGCGGCGATCGACGTGCTGCTCGACGAGGGGATGGTCGACAACGCCGCTCGGCTCGAGCCGGTGATGCGGTCGGAGATGGAGGGCCTCGCCCGCCGGCACCCGTCGGTGAAGGCCCACCGCAACATCGGACTGTTCGGGATGGTCGACACCCACCTCGGCGGGTACAACCAGGGCCACCCCGCGATGGCCGAGTTCAACAAGTTCCTGCTGAGCAATGGACTGTTCACCGTGCTGCACTGGGGCAGCTTCATGACCAACCCGCCGCTGTGCATCACCGAGGCCGAGCTGCGCGCCGGGTTCGCGATCCTCGACCGCGGCCTGTCGATCGTCGACGCCGCGTACGCCCGGGAGGCCAAGTGACCCTGCTGCCCGACGACCGGTCCGAGATCGGGTTCGACGACTTCAAGAAGCCGTACACCCCGGCCCAGGCCGCGGTCGAAGCGAACCGGTGCCTGTTCTGCCACGACGCACCGTGCGTGAAGGCCTGCCCGACCGCGATCGACATCCCCGGCTTCATCCGGAAGATCGCGACGGACAACCTCCGCGGCTCGGCCCGCACGATCCTCGACAGCAACATCCTCGGTATGTCGTGCGCCCGGGTGTGCCCGGTCGAGGTGCTGTGCGTCGGCGACTGCGTGTACAACGCGATGGGGGTCCCGCCGATCCAGATCGGCAAGCTCCAGCGGTACGCCACCGACGCGGCCTACGCGAAGGGGTGGGAGCTGTTCGTGGCGGGTGCGGACACCGGCCGGAGCGTCGGGATCGTCGGCGGCGGCCCGGCCGGCCTCGCCTGCGCCCACCGGCTGCGTCGGTTCGGGCACCGGGTCACGATCTACGATCGACGGCCGGTGCTCGGCGGGCTGAACACCACCGGCGTCGCCCCGTACAAGATGAAGTCGGATCGCGCGCTCGAAGAGGTCGACTGGGTGCTGGCGATCGGCGGGATCACCGTTCGCACCGGGGTCGCGATCCCGGACGATCTGTCGTGGGACGAGCTGCTCCGCGCCCACGACGCGCTGTTCCTCGGGTTCGGCCTCGGACCGGACACGGTGCTCGACCTGCCCGGCCGCGACCTGCGGGGCATCGTCGGCGCGGTCGAGTGGATCGAGTCGATGAAGACCGGGCGGCCGCCGATCGACGGCGTCACGACCGCGGTGGTGCTCGGCGGCGGCAACACCGCGATCGACGTGGTCCGCGAGCTGCGCGGGCTCGGCGTCCCGGTCGCGGCCCTCGCGTACCGCGGCGTGGAGCCGGGGATGTCGGGGTACGTCCACGAGTGGGCGGCGGCGAAGCACGACTCGGCGCGGGCCCACTGGCAGGTCGCCCCGATCGGGTTCGAAGGCGTCGGCGGGGTCGTGACCGGGGTCCGGTGCGTCCGGACCGGGGCGGACAAGCGCGCGATCCCCGGCACCGAGCACACGGTCGCCGCCGACCTGGTGGTGGTGGCGGTCGGTCAGTCGAAGCTCGCCGGGCTGGTCACCGGTCTCGGGCTCGCGACCGACAGCGGCCGGATCGTCACCGACGGCGTGGGCGCCACGTCACGGGCGGGCGTGTGGGCGGGCGGCGACGCCCGGAACGGCGGCCGGGAGGTCGTCAACGCGGTGGCCGAGGGGCGAGACGCCGCGATCGCGATCGATCAGCACCTGGCGCGGAGGACCTGATGGCCGACCTCACCACGAACACCGGCGGCATCGTGTCGCCGAACCCGTTCTGGCTCGCGTCGGCGCCGCCGACCAACAGCGGACCGCAGATCCAGCGGGCGTTCGACGCCGGCTGGGGCGGCGCCGTGTGGAAGACGCTCGGGGTGCCGATCCAGAACGTCAGCTCCCGGTTCGGCGCGATCGGCTGGAAGGGCAGCAACGGCGTCGGGTTCAACAACATCGAGCTGATCACCGACCGACCGCTGGCGTCCAACTTCCGCGAGATCGAGGAGACCAAGCGGAAGTACCCGAAGAACGCGCTGATCGTGTCGCTGATGGTCGAGACGCGCGAGGAGTGGAAGGAGATCATCGCGCGGTCGGAGGACGCCGGCGCCGACGGCCTCGAACTCAACTTCGGCTGCCCGCACGGGATGTGCGAGCGCGGGATGGGCTCGGCGGTCGGCCAGGAGCCGAAGGTCAACGAGCGGATCACCGGCTGGGCGAAGGAGTTCGCCACCGTCCCCGTGCTGGTCAAGCTGACCCCGAACGTGAGCGACATCGTCCCGCACGGGCTCGCGGCCCAGGCCGGCGGCGCCGACGGCGTGTCGCTGATCAACACGATCAAGAGCCTGATCGGGGTGGACCTCGACACGTTCGTGCCCCAGCCGGTGGTCGCCGGGCGCTCGACCAACGGCGGGTATTGCGGGGCGGCGGTCCGCCCGATCGCGCTGCACATGGTCGCCGCGCTGGCGCGGGACGAGCGGTTCCGGATCCCGATCTCGGGGATCGGCGGCGTGACCAACTGGCGAGACGCGGTGGAGTTCCTGCTGCTCGGCGCCACCTCGGTCCAGGTGTGCACCGAGGTGATGCTGCGCGGGTACCGGATCGTCGAGGACATGATCGAGGGCCTCGACACCTACCTGAACGACCGCGGGATCGAGCGCGTCGACCAGCTCGTCGGCAAGGCGGTGCCGCAGTTCTCGGAGTGGGGCGAGCTCGACCTGAACTACGAGACCGTCGCGAAGATCGACGCGTCGAAGTGCATCGGGTGCCACCTGTGCCAGGTCGCGTGCCACGACGGCGCCCACCAGTGCATCCACGACGATCCGAACGGATCCACGGTGCCGGTGGTGGATGAGTCCGAGTGTGTCGGGTGCAACCTGTGCAAGATCGTGTGCCCGGTCCCCGACTGCATCACGATGACCCCGGTGGCGAACGGGTTCGCGCCGGCGTCGTGGAACCAGCACGTCGAGGCGGGATCCGCGCTCCGCCCGAAGAAGGGCTCTCACTGACCTGCTCAGACCCCTGGTCGAACGAGAACCGCCGCGCTAAGCCCCGCTCCCCCTCGTCGCGGAGTGTCGGATGTCGATCGGTCGGTGGTGGATCGTCGGGTCGGTCGGGTGCACCACCTACGTCGCGCCGGAGGCGCCGGAGGGCGGCGCGGCGCGTTTCTCGGCCGTCGACGGATCGCCGGAGGCGGTCGGACTGCTGGCGTTCGTGAACGACCCTGGGACGTCCCTCGCGGTGCTCGACGTGGACGTGGCCCTCGACGCCCGCGCCGCCGGGGCGATCGTCGCGCACCGGGACGGGCCGGACGGCCGGCCGTCGACCGCGGACGACGACCGGTTCGACACGATCGCCGAGCTCGACGCGGCGTACTACGTCGGCGACAGCGCGCTGACCGCGATCCTCGACTACGCCACGGCCCACGGGTGGGTCGCGACCGACCCGGACGATGTGCTCGGCACCTGGGACGGCGTGACGTTCACCCTCGGGCAGGCGGACGCCGTGCTCGCCACGGTCAACGACGCGAGCTACGCCGCCCTCGACGTCGACGCCGCGCTCGACAAGCGCGCGGTGGACGCGATCGTCGCCGCCCGCCCGATCGACACGATCGCCGAGCTCGCCGGCCTGTCGTACGTCGGCGCGAGCGCGCTGACCAAGCTGATCGACTACGCCGCGGCGCAGTCGGTCGACGTGTGGTCGACCGCGGATCTCCAGGCGGCGTTCGCGGTGTCGAACGTGGACATCCTGTTCCCGTCGGAGTCGGACTTCCCGCTCGATCCGGTGTGGGTGGCCGGCGGCTTCCCGGTGGACGTCACGAACGTGAAGGACGTGCTGGCGCCGATCTACGTCCAGCGGCCGGAGCAGTCGTCGCTGGCGGACCGGGCGATCGAGGTCCGCACGGTGGGCGAGGCGCTGGGGTTCCTGGTGACCCCGGCGGACTGGTGGTCGGACTACGAGGTCGACCGTGCGGCGGACTGGACCGCGATCCTGGACGTGATCGACCACCTCGACCAGCCGATGGTGTACCGGTTCGGCGACTCCCACGGCACCTGGCTCGGCGGCGCGATCGACGTGTACGTGATCGGCGGCAGCGCCGAGGGCGACCTGGTCGGGTTCCACACCATCTCCGTCGAGACCTGACGGATCGGCCGGTCGAG
>JBEBJW010000021.1:0-16779 GCA_040079715.1 Myxococcota bacterium
GGCCTCGGCGCACACCCGGACCGCGCCCCGCCACCGGAGCGGCGCGAGCTCGACCACCCCGACCGCGCCGAGGCCCCCGAGCACCACCGCCGCCCGGGTCCCGTCGGTCGCCACCGCCCCGGGCGCCCAGCCGGACGGCAGGGTCACCACGCGGTCCCCGTCCGGGCCGAGCGCCACCAGCCGGTCGCCGTCCTCGTCGCTCGCGACCAGCCACCCCGGGGCCGCCGCGATCCGACCCCCCGCGAGGGGCCGCGACCGCGACGCGACCGACGTCCCGTCGACCCGCAGCGCGGTCGTCTCGGGCTCCGGCGCACACGCGATCGCGAGGGACCAGCCGACCATCCCCTTCCAGTGTCCGGACCCGCCCCGCAGGATCCCTCGCGGTGTTACCCTCGCGCGCGATGGACGCGACCTGCCCGATCGGAGTGTGGCCCGGGGTCGACTGGCACCTCGCCGCGGAGGTCCCGGCGGCGGACCGGATGGCCGCGCTCGACGCCGCGGCGTTCCCGGACGTCGATCGCGCGGATCCCGACCGGCGCGGGATCCGCACCGACGGGCTGGTCGTGGTCCACCGGGGCGCGCTGGTGTACGAGCGGTACGCCGCCGGTTGGACCGGGCTCCGACGCCACCTCGCGTGGTCGGCCACCAAGAGCGTGACCAACGCGCTGACCGGGATCGCCGTCCGCGACGGGCTGCTGTCGGTCGACGCGTCGATCTGCACCGCCGGGTTCTCGGCGGCCATCGCGCCGAGCTGCGCGGTGACCGTCGACGACCTGCTGACGTTCTCCTCCGGATGGGATTGGCACGAGACGTACGAGGGTGCGTCGCCCACTTCGTCGTCGGTGCTGGCGATGTTGTACGGCGAAGGCCGCGGCGACATGGCGGCGTTCGTCACCGGGCACCCGCTCCGGGCGGAGCCCGGCGCGACCTGGATGTACTCGTCCGGTGACACCGTGGTGCTGTCCGCGGTGGTCGGGCACGCCCTGGCGCCGGCGTTCGGCGACCGGTGGCCGTGGGTGGTCCTGTTCGACCCGCTCGGGATGGACCCGGTGCTCGAGCGCGACGGCGTCGGCACCTACGTCGGCTCGTCGTACCTGTGGGCGACGCCGCGGGACCTGGCGCGGTTCGGGCTGCTGCTCCTGCGCGACGGGTGCTGGGACGGCCAGCGGCTGCTCCCGGAGGGGTGGGTCGCCTGGTCGACCACCCCGAGCGACGCGATGCGCGGGGTCACGATCGGTCGGGACCCGGGTGACGTCCAGGGACGTCAGTTCTGGCTGAACCGACCGGTGCCGGAGGCCGGGCAGGTCGACCTGCCGTGGCCGTCGGTGCCCGAGGGCGCGTTCGCGGCGCGCGGCCACTGGGGCCAGTCGGTGACGGTGATCCCGAGCCTCGATCTGGTGGTGGTCCGCACCGCCGACGACCGCGAGCCGGTGGACCTCGATCCGATCCTCGCGGCCGCGATCGGCCTGGTGACGCCGTGATCTGGCTGGCGCTGGCCGCGTGCGGACCGAAGGCCGGTGCGCTCCCGACGTACGACGCCGGTCTGCTCGGCCTCGCCGCCGCGTTCTCGGCGAAGGAGGTCTGCTCGTGCGTGTTCGTCGCCGGAGGCTCGGTCGACGACTGCCGCGCCTGGACCCGGGTGGATCCCGCCGTGACCCGGTTCCGGGTCGACTTCGACCGCGGCGAGGTCCACGCCACCGCGCTCGGCGTCACGCGATCCACCGCGCGGTGGGTCGACGACGCCCACGGGTGTGTGCTCGAGCCGCCGCCGCAGTAGGATGCCGTCGGAGGCCCGATGGCGATCGACCTGCCGTTCTTCCACCAGCGAATCGACCGGCTGCGCAACGAGGTCGGCAAGGTGCTGGTCGGGCAGCGCCCGGTGGTCGACGCGGTGTTGACCTGCCTCGCCGCCGACGGCCACGTGCTGCTCGAGGGCGTGCCCGGGCTCGGCAAGACGATGCTGGTGCGCACGCTCGCCCAGTGCCTCGGCCTCGTGTACCGCCGGATCCAGTTCACCCCGGACCTGATGCCGGCCGACGTGCTCGGCACCCAGATCCTGGACGAGGCGAGCGACGGGCGGCGCCAGATCCGGTTCCAGGAGGGGCCGGTGTTCACCCAGATCCTGCTCGCGGACGAGATCAACCGCGCCACCCCGAAGACGCAGTCGGCGCTGCTCGAGGCGATGCAGGAGCGCCAGGTCACGATCGCCGGCGCCCGGCGCGCGCTGCCGGACCCGTTCTTCGTGATGGCGACCCAGAACCCGCTCGAGATGGAGGGCACCTACCCGCTGCCCGAAGCGCAGCTCGATCGGTTCTTCTTCAAGGTCGTGGTGCCGTTCCCGACCCTCGACGAGCTGGTGACGGTGATCGACCGGACCACGACCGAGGCCCGCGCGACGGTCTCGCCAGTGGTCACCCCGGACGATCTCGCGCGGATGCGGCAGATCGTCCGTCAGGTCACGATGGTCCCCGAGGTGGTCCGGTACGCGATGCGGCTCGTGCTCGCGACCCACCCGGATCTCCCGTCCGCCACGCCCACCGCGCGGCGGTACCTGCGGTACGGGGCGTCGCCCCGCGGGGCGCAGACCCTGGTGCTCGGGGCGAAGGTCGGCGCGCTGCTCGCGAAGCGGGAGTACGCGTCGATCGCCGATGTGCGGGCGATCGCGGTCCCCTCCCTCCGCCACCGGGTCGGGCGGAGCTTCGAGGCCGAGGCGGAGGGGCTCGGCACGGACACGTTGATCGAGCGGATCCTGTCGGAGGTCCCGGAGGTCGAGGGTCCGGCGGCCGGCCGCGAGCTCCGGGCCTGATGGCGCTGCTCCCCGCCGCCCTGCTCGAGCGGCTCGCCGCGCTGACCCTCGTGTCGCGCAAGCGGGCCGGGGGCCTGACCGCCGGGTCCCGCCGGTCGGTGCGGCGCGGTTCGTCGCTCGAGTTCGCCGACCACCGCCCGTACGTCCCGGGCGACGATCTGCGGTTGCTCGATTGGCACCTGTACGGCCGACTCGACACGCTGTGGGTCAAGCTGTTCGAGGCGGAGGAGGACCGGATCGTCCAGTGCCTGCTCGACTGCTCGGCCAGCATGGCGGGCGAGAAGCTCGACTACGCGCGGCAGGTCGCCGCGGCGCTCGGGTACGTCGCGCTCGGCGTCGGAGACCGGGTGGCGGTGGCCGGGCTGTCGGACGTCCTGGCGGGGTACGCCCCGCCGCGGAGAGGCCGGGCGACGGCGTCGGCGGTGTTCCGCGCGCTGGAGGAGGTCCACCCGGGCGGCGGGACGGACCTCGGCGCCGCGCTCGAGCGGTACCCGCGCCACCACGGCGCCGGGATCGCGCTGCTGTTCACCGACTTCCTGTACCCGGACGGGCCGGACCGGGCGCTCCGGCGGCTCGGGTCCCGGGGCGACGACGTCCACGCGTTCCACCTGCTGTCGCCGGTCGATCTGCGGCCTGCGTTGTCCGGTGACCTGCTGTTGGTCGACGCAGAGTCGGGCGAGGAGCTCCCGGTGACGGTCGACGACGAGGTCCTCGACCGGTACGAGGCGACGGTCCGCGCGTGGGCCGACGAGATGGAGACCACCTGCCGCCGGCTCGGGGTGGGCTACACCCGCCTGCTCACGTCGGTCCCGGTGGAGACGGTGGTGCTGGACGAGCTGCGCCGGCGCGGCCTCGTCGCTCGATAGGAGCGGTCAGGGGGGGAACCCGAACAGCGCGGTGAAGTTGGACTCGAGCTGCGCCAGCACCCGGTCCTCCGGCCAGCCCCACAGCTCCGCCGCGTACGCCGCGGTGACCGACACGTTGCGCGGCTCGTTGGTCACCCCGCGCTCCGGGCCGAGGTACGGGCAGTCCGTCTCGAGCAGGACCCGATCGCGCGGGAGCTCCTTCAGCAGCTTGGTGAAGCTCTCGGACTTCCGCGCGTTGGCCGGGATCGACAACCAATGGCCCCGATCGGCGATCTGGAGCCCGAGCTTGACCCTCCCGCCGAAGCAGTGCCAGTCCACGCGCTCGATCCCCTCCTCCCCCAGGACCTCCAGCATCCGAGCCTCGGCCTTCCGGCTGTGGACCACGATCGGCTTGCCCGCTGCCTTCGCGATCCGGACCAGCCGGCGGAACACCTCCTCCTGGCGCGCCCACAGCGCCTCCGGAACCCAGTGCCGATCGAGCCCGATCTCGCCGACCGCGACGGCCTGTTCGACGTGGGCCTCGACCCACGCGACCGCGGCGTCGGCGGCGACCGGGTCCGCGTCGGGGCGCTCGTACGGGATGCCCATCGCGAGCATCTCCGGCAGCACCGCGTCGACCGGGTACAGGCCGATCGCGGGTCGGACCCGCGACGACCGGGCGGCCCGCGCCAGGACCTTGGCGTTGTCCGCCGGGTTGAGCCCGTTGGACACGATGGTGGTGACCCCGGCGGCGGCGGCGGCGGCGAGGACCTCGGCCTCCCGGGCGGCGAGGCGGGGGTCGGTCAGGTGCGCGTGGACGTCGAACAATCCCATCGCGACGCCTAACGTGGTACGCGGACGACACCCGTCCCGGAGCCGACGATCGACCCGACCCCATGGAACGCGGTGCACGACGGCACGATCGTCGCGGTCGACCGCGAAGGCGACGATCTGGTGCTGACGATCGCCTGCGGCTACCTCCGCGCCCGGTTCACCCCGCCGGGCGCCGGGTTCCGGTTCGTCCTGCGCGGGTGCACCCGGTTCGAGCCGGTCCCGTACGACGGGGTCCCGCCCGGCCGACCGCCGGACGTGGTCGACGCCGTGCTCGACGGCGAAGACCTCGTGGTGTGGGGCTCGCTGGGGTCGACCCGGATCCGGTACGCCGCGCTGGAGCTCGCGCTCGACACCGGCCTGCCGGTCACCCCGGAGGCGCTCCTGGCGGCGGCGCGGTCGTACTGGGCCGACTGGTCGGCGGCTCAGCCCGGGCGCGGGTAGGCGCTGGCGAGGAACCGGTCCCACCCCCGATCCCCGAGCCACCGCCGGAGCGTCAGCAGCAGCCGCGCCGACAGGGTCACCGGGACCCGGGTCGGGGCCCGGCTGGCGCCGATCGCGCGCTCGATCGCCGCCGCCACGTCGTCCGGCTCGCCGGCGAACCGGGCCAGCGGCCCGTCGGTGTACGCCTTGACCGTCTCGCGCTCGACCGCGGCGTTGAACGCAGCGTACGGGTCGGCGGCGTCGCGCGGGACGTCCGCCAGCTCGCGGGTCACCGCGTCGGCGAACCCGGTCCGGATCAGCCCGGGCTCGATCAGCACGACGCGGATCCCGAACCCGGCGAGCTCGTACCGGAGCACGTCCGACAGCGCCTCGATCGCGTACTTGGTGGCGTGGTAGATGCCACCGCCAGGGAACGTCAACCGGCCCCCCATCGACCCGACGTTCACGATCGTCCCCGCGCGACGCTGGCGCATCGCCGGCAGGCACCGCTGGGTCAACGCCAGCAACCCGAACACGTTCGTCTCGAACTGCTTCCGGACCTTGTCGAGCGGGATCGACTCGACCGCGCCCGACTGGCTGTAGCCGGCGTTGTTGACCAGCACCCCGACCGCGCCGTGCGCCCGCTCGATCTCCGCCACCGCCGCCGCCATCGACGCGTCGTCGGTCACGTCGAGCGCGAGGGTCTCGCAGCCGGCGGCCGCGAGCTCGGTCAACGTCTCCGGCTTGCGCGCCGTCGCGTACACCACGTGGCCGGCGCGGACCAGGCGCAGGGCGACCGCCTTGCCGATCCCCGACGAGCACCCCGTCACCAGCACCACCTTCGACACCTCGGCCATCAGCCCCCCCAGTCCGAACCGGATTCCGCGCGGACCCGCGCCGCGATCAGCAAGTCCACCACGAGCTCCCGCAGGTCGGCGGCGAACTCGACCCGCAGCAGCGCGAGGTCCGGGTGCTCGAGCGCGGCCCGGATCGGCGCCGGCGGGTCCGCCATCTGGCGCAGCGCGACGATCGCCCCGTGGAACCGCACCAGCAGCCGGGCCGCGCGCTCGAGCGACAGCCACGGCAGGTGGTCGTGCAGCGCCACCGCGACCCCGAGCCCGCCGACCACCAGCGACCGCTTGAACGCGATCACCGCGTCCACCGGCGCGTTCTGCTCGAGCCCGACGTGGACCAGCCCGATCAGCGCGACGACCCGCGGCCGGGCCAGCACCTCGGCCACCAGCGCGTCGGCGATCGCCGGGATCGTCGGCGGGGCCGCCCGCACTGCGCGCTCGATCGCGGCGAACAGCTCGGTGTACTGCTCTTGGAGGGCCGCGAGGAACAGCTCCTCCTTCGTGCGCCAGTACAGGTACGGCGTGCCCTTCGCGAGCCCGGCGGCCCGCGCGACCGACGCCATCGTCAGCGCGGCGTACGCCTCGTCGTGCAGCAGCTCCACCGCCGCGGCGAGGATCTGCTCGCGGCGGGCGAGCTTCGCTTCAGCGGTGCGGGCTCGGGCCATGCCGCCGGTATAACTGACCGGCGGTCAGTTGTGTCGACCCTGACCACCGATCGCCAATGGGTCAATTCGGCGGACAGCCCGGGCGGACGCGGCGGCAGTACGACGCGCGCATGTCGTTCGGGAACGACCACATCACCAGGCCCTTCACCGGGGTGTCGCAGGTGGATTCGCAGTTGATCGAAGCGTCGAAGAACTGAGCCTCGAACACCACGTCCCCGTCCGCCTTCGACTTCAGCCCCACGTCGTCGATCGCGAACCCGCAGCTCGCCTCGGCCTCGTACCAGGTGGCGCCGACCTGGTTCTTGTCGAAGTCGACCACCAGCCACGACGCGAACCCGAGCGCGGTCATCAGGTTCGCGTACTCGGTGTTGTCGCGGACGATCGTGCCCACGTCGTCGCCGAGCACGTCGAAGTTCAGCGCCGGATCGTTCGCCGGCGTCCGGTACAGCTGGGTGACCGCGAACGCGTCCGTCTCGACGATCTGCGCGTCGCAGTCCCCTTCGGACACGATCCCGTCGTCGAAGAACGGCACCGAGTCGTGATCGCCGTCGTTCCCCGTACACCCGAACCAGCCGAGCACCCCGATCGCCGCCCACATCGTCCCCTCCACCGCGGTCGATTGTACGCCCGTCGCGGCCCGGTGTCGCCCGACGCCAGATCCGGCTCGGTCGCGCCCCCGCCGTCGGCCGAGGCTTGACACGGGCAGGCCGGCGGGTCACCTTTCGGGTCCGGGCTCGACTGAAATTGAAAATCGTTTTCAAACACTCCCCAGGACTCCTCGCGTTGGTCGCCGGCTGCGCGCCGATCCGGCCCGCCGAGGGCGACGTGTACCGCCCGTTCGCCGAGGATCACCTCGCGGTGCCCCTCGCCCGCCTGTCGTCCCACCGCCGGATCGTCGAGCAGGCCGCCGCCGCGACCCCCGCCGACGCGCCCGCAGTGTTCGCCGCGATCCGCGCCGACTACGACGCGTACGACCTGTCCGACGCCGTCGCCGGCTGCGTCGACGCCCACGGGTCGGACGGGTCTCCGATCGGCGCGCGGCTCGACGGTCAGCTGTCGCGCGCGATCACCGCCGGCGGAGCGGCCCAAGACGCCATCGCGATCGAGCGGGCCGCGGGGATCCTCGATCACGCACTGCTGGTGTACTTCTCGACCGAGGTGTACGCCGAGCTCGCCGCCGAGACGCCCGAGGCGCTCGACGCGGCGTTCGGCACCACCGGGCTCGGGCTCGACGGGCTGCCGATCAACGGCCTCGCCGCCGTCGCCGCCGGGCGCGAGGCCGAGTACGGCGCCTCGATCGTGGAGCCGGAGTTCGGGGCGCTGCTCGGCGGGCGGGACGCCCTCGCGGCGCCAGCGGAGGGGCCGGACGGGTTCGCTGCCTACCGAGACGAGGTCGAACGCCAGCTCCTGCGGACCATCGCCTACCACACCCGCCACGAGATCGACGAGGCGTGGGAGACGCCGGATCTCCGGCTGCTCCACGCCCGGACGATCTGGCAGGGGATCGACGGGTACGCCGCGATCGCCGCCCCGTCCGCCGCCGCGGCCGCGATCGGCGCGATGTGGCCCACCGGCCGACCCGACCTCGACGACGACGCGCTCCTGACGATCGACCTCGACGCGGTCCGCGTCGGCGCGATCCCGTTCGACGACGCCGCGCTCGCGCAGGCGATCGACGACCTCCTCGCCACCCTCGAGTGACCCGTGTGGCTGTGGTTCCCGCTCGTGGCTTCGGCCCAGGACGACGTGTACGAGGTCACGGTGATCGGCGACGATCCGCACGCGGTCGAGGCCGTGCCCGGGTCGGCGTACGTGGTCACCCCCGAGGATCTCGCGCGCAGGCAGGTGCTGTCCGGAAACGAGGCGCTGTCCGGCGTCCCCGGGGTCACCGTCCAGGACGAGGATCCGATCGGTCTCCGGCAGAACATCGGGATCCGTGGGTTGAACCCGAACCGCAGCCGGAAAGTCCTCGTCCTCGAAGACGGGATGCCGATCGCCCTCGCCCCGTACGGCGAGCCGGAGATGTACTACACGCCGCCGATCCAGCGGATGGACCGGATCGAGATCGTGAAGGGCTCGGGGTCGATCCTGTTCGGGCCCCAGACGATCGGCGGGGTGGTGAACTACGTGACCGCGCCCCCGCCGGCCGAGCTCGCGGTGAAGGTCCACGGCCGGGCTGGCACCTGGGGCTACGTGGAGGGGTACGGGCAGGTCGGCGACCGCGTCGGCGACGCGGGGTACCTGGTGTCGATCCTCCACCAGGCGTTCCGCGGTCCGCGCGACCTCGACCTCGTGCGGACCGACGTCACCGGCAAGCTCCAGCTCGCGTTCCGCGACGACCACGCCCTGGTCGCGAAGGTCGACGTGTACGACGAGCAGAGCGCCGCGACCTACCTCGGGCTGACCACCCCGCAGTTCGAGGCCGACCCGAACCTGAGCCTCGCGATCCACGACCGGTTCGACATCCGCCGGTACGCGCTCGGGGTGACGCACGTGCTCGGGCTCGGGCCCTCCGCCACGCTCGAGACCCGGCTGTACGCGCACGACATCACCCGGAACTGGCGTCGGCAGGACTGGGACCGCGAGGATCTCGGCGAGGACTACCCGCGGGTGGTGGACGGCGACGGAGACGTCGTCCCCGCCGCCGACGCCCCGTCCGACGGATCGTCGATCTTCTTCCGCGACACCAGCGGCCACCGGAACCGGCGGTTCCAGGTCGCCGGGCTCGAGCCGCGGATCGTCGTCGACGGCGCGACCGGCCCGGTCGGCCACCTGCTCCAGGTCGGGTTCCGGGTCCACGGCGAGTACACCGACGACCAGTACCTCGAGGGAGCGTTCCCACGGGCCGAGTCCGGCGCGCTGCTCGACGACCAGCTCCGGTGGGGCACGGCGATCGCGGCGTACGCCCTCGATCGGATCGGGCTCGCGCGCGACCGGATCCAGCTGTCGCCCGGCGTGCGGGTCGAGCAGCTGTGGACCCGGCTCGACCAGGTCCGGGTCGACGGGGTGGACCTCCAGCCGTCGATCGTCGACCGGAGCTCGGTCCACGGCGTGCTCCCGGGCCTCGGGATCGCGGTCCACCCGACCGACGAGACCACGGTGTTCGGCGGGATCCACCGCGGATGGGCGCCCCCCCGGACCAAGGACGCGCTGATCGACGGCGGCGGCACGCTCGAGCTCGAGGCCGAGCACTCGTGGAACAGCGAGCTCGGGCTGCGCCTCGTCCACGGCGACGCCCTGTACGCCGAGGCCGCGTTGTTCAGGCTCGACTTCCAGAACCAGGTGATCGACCCCGCCGAGTCGGCGGGTGCAGTCGCGAGCGGCGGGATCGTCCAGGGCGGCGCGACGCTCCACCAGGGGTTCGAGCTCGGGCTGCGGCTCGACCCGCTCGACGGCGGGACGTGGGCGCTGCCGCTGTCGGTGTCGTACACCTACGTCCACGCCGAGTTCCGCGACGGGTGGGGCGCTGCGCTGCTCGGGCAGACCCTGCCGTACGCGCCGCCGCACGAGCTGCAGGTCGGCGTCGGGCTCGAGCGCGGCGAGTGGCTCGCGACCCGCGTCACCGGGACCTACGTGTCGTCCCAGTACGCCGACGCGGTCGAGACGGTCGAGCCGTCGATCGACGGGACGATCGGCCTGTTGCCGGCGCGGTTCGTCGCCGACGCGACGGTGTCGGTCCGCGAGCCCCACACCGGGCTGCGGGTCGTGGTCGCGGCGAAGAACCTGACCGACGAAATCTACATCGCCTCGCGCACCCCGCGCGGCATCCAGCCCGGCCTGCGCCGGCACGTGTTCGGAGGCCTGGAATGGGACTGGTGAAGACGACGTGGATCGCGGCGTGGGCCGCGGCCGGCACGGTGGGCTGCGGGACCCCCGAGGTCGGGTTCGACAAGGCGGCGATGCTCCGGGCGACCGTCGACGGCGTGATCCTGCCGACCAACGACGCGCTCGCCGCCTCGGCCGACGCGCTCGACGCCGCGGTGGTCGCGTTCTGCGTCGATCGCACCGCGGCGAACCTCGACGTCGCGCGGACCGCGTGGCTCGCCACCAAGGTCCCGGCGAAGCAGATCGAGGCGTGGTCCTTCGGGCCGTATCGGATCGCGGGGATCGAGCTCCAGAACAGCGTCGACAAGTGGCCCGCCCACGCCGACGCGGTCGAGGCCGCGATCACCGGCGCGCCCGGCGCGATCGACGTCGCGTACGTCGACGGGCTCGACGTCGCGACCCACGTGAAGGGCTACCCGGCGATCGGGTACCTGCTGTGGCGCGACGGGGACGCCGCCGCGACCGCCGCCGCGTTCGACGATCCTCGCTGCGCCTACCTGACCGCCGCGTCCGCCGCCGCCCGCGCGCCGGTCCACGCGTACCGCGACGGCTGGAGCCCGTCCGGCGGGGACTACGCGGCCCAGCTGGCCGAGGCCGGCGACGGGTCGGCGGCGTACCCGAGCGACCAGGAGGCGATCACCGCGGTGGTCGGCGGGATGTTGACGGCGCTGACCGCGGTGGCGGCGGACAAGCTCGGGGAGCCGCTCGGCGCCGCGTCCGGGGGCGCTCCCCAGCCCGACGCGGTCGAGGCCGCGTGGTCCGACACGTCGCTCGACGACGCGGCGAACGCGCTGACCGGGGTGATCGCGGTGTACGGCGAGGGCCCGACCAGCCTGGCCGCGTACGTCCGGTCGCGCGAGGAGGACGGCCGGGTGGACGAAGCGGTGGTCGACGCGCTCGCCGGCGCGATCGACGGGGTGCGGGCGATCCCCGGCCCGCTCGAGTCCGCGGTCACCGCCGATCCCGCCGCGGTCCAGGCCGCGATCGACGCGGTCGACCGGGCCCAGATCGCGGTCACCGGTGATCTGTCGACGTTGCTCGGGATCAACCCGTCCGCGGTCGAGGGGGACAATGACTGACCGGCTCGACCGCTGGCTGTGGGCGCCGATCGATCCGGCGTCGCTCGCGGTGTTCCGGATCGTGTTCGGGCTGTGCGGCCTGCTCGGCGCGGTCCGGTACGTCGGGTTCGGGTGGGTCGAGCTGCTGTACGTCACCCCGAGCTGGTCGTTCGGGTGGCTGCCGGACGCGCTGCCGGCGCCGGGCCCGTGGCTGTACGCGGTGTACCTGACGCTGGCGGTCGCGTCGGTCGGGGTGGCCGCCGGTGCGTTCCGGCGCGCGTCGATCACGCTGTTCGTGGCGTCGTTCCTGACGATCGAGCTCCAGGACCAGACGAACTACCTCAACCACTACTACCTGATGACCCTGGTGGGGATCGGCCTCGCGGCGATGCCGGCCGACGCGGCGTGGTCGGTCGACGGGTGGCGCGATCCGCGGCGGCTCCGGGCGACGATCCCGGCCTGGACGGTGAACGCGCTCCGGCTGCAGCTCGGCCTCGTGTATCTGTTCGCCGGGATCGCCAAGCTCGACGCGCAGTGGCTCGCCGGTCACCCGCTCGACATCTGGCTCGCGACCCGGTCGAGCCTGCCGGTGCTCGGTCCGTGGCTGGTCCAGCCGTGGCTCGCGCCGGCGATGGCGATCGCCGGCTGCGCGTACGACCTGACGGTGCCGCTGTGGCTCGCGCTCCCCCGCACCCGCGGGGCCGCGTACCTCGTGGTGGTCGGGTTCCACGTCGCGGTCGGGGTGCTGTTCAACATCGGGGTGTTCCCGCTGCTGATGATCGGCCTGACCCCGGTGTTCTTCGACCCATCGTGGCCGCGGCGGCTGGCGGCGCGGCGGCCCGTCGCGATCGGCGCGGCGCGCGGTGCGGCTCGTCCGTCGGGACTCGCGGTCCGGCGGTGGGTCGCGCCGGCGCTGGCGGGGTGGTTCGCGGTCCAGCTCGTGGTGCCGCTCCGCCACCTCGCCTACCCCGGCGACGTGACCTGGACCGAGGAGGGGTTCCGGTTCGCCTGGCGGTTCCTGCTGGTGGAGAAGCGCGGGTTCTTTCGGTACCAGGTGACGGATCCGGCGACCGGTCAGCGGTGGACCGTCCGCCCCGAGGACGAGCTGACCGACCGCCAGCGCCACGAGGCGAGCTTCCACCCCGAGATGTTGCTCCAGTACGCCCACCACCTCCGCGACCGGTTCGGCGCGGACGGGCACCCGGGCGTGCGGATCACCTGCGACGCGTGGGTCTCGGTGAACGGCGGGGCGAGCGCGCGGCTGATCGACCCGACGGTCGATCTCGCGGCCGAGCCGGCGTGGACCCTGGCGCCGCGGCGGTGGATCCTGCCGGCCCCGTCGGCGGTGGGGGTGGCGGTGAGCGCTCGGGGACCGTAAGATCGCAGGTCAGAGATTGGGGGATCGGATGGCGCGCTGGTTGTTGATGATGCCGCTGGTCGCGGCCTGCTCCGCGAGCGAAGACGACACCCTGCTGGCCGCGCTCGACGGCACCTGGTCCGGCGGGGTGGTGGTCGGCTCGGGCGGGCCGTACAAGGTCGACGGCACGTTCGCGTGGGACGGCACGCTGCTGACCGGCGAGCTCGTGATCGACGAGACCAGCGGCACGCCGCCGGTCGCCGACACCCACACCTACGCCGTCCGGCGGTGGACCACCGACACCGAGGTCCACCTCGACATGACGGACGTGCTCGACGGCACCCGCGGGCTCGATGTCGACGCGGTGGTCGGCAACAAGCTCGAGGGCGAGGCCACGGTCCGGTACTCGTGCGACGCCGGCACCTGCGGGTACGAGGGTGAGATCTCGATGATCAAGGGCACCAGCACCACGAGCGACACCGCGTCGCGGTGAGCTCGCTGCCTCGCGGGGAGCACACCGGCTCGCGGTGAGCGACCGGTTCGAACCTCGGGGTTCACCCGTGGGCCCCGCGACGGGTGAGCGCCAGGGCGCCACGGGTCGCGGCGAACCGGACCGCGGCGTCGGGGTCTCGGCCCTCGGCGAGGGCGAACGCGAGGCCCGCCGCGAAGCTGTCCCCGCAGCCGGAGCTGTCGGCGATCGGGCCCGGCAGCGGTGCGATCGCCCACCGCCCGGACCGACCGTCCGCGGTCGACCACGCCCCCCCGTCGGCGCCAGCGGTCGTCGCGACCAACGCCGGAGCGGGCGCGAGGTCCCCGTCGCGGTACGCCTCGCCCGGGTCCGACCCGCTCCGGACCAGCGCGTCGAGCGCGATCCCCGCCTGGCGGAGCACCGGCAGCATCCGGGCGGTGGCGACCACGACCCGCGCCGCGGACCGGACCGCCCGGACCGCGTCGGCGTCGCCCTTGCAGACGTACGCCACGTCGATCGGACCGATCGGGACCGCGTCGGCGCCCCGGAGGGCCTGGGCCTCGCCGATCACCACGATCGTCCGCTCGTGGTTCGGGTCGAGCCAGGTGATCGCCCGCCGGTGCGGCTCCGGACGGGTCGGACCCACCACCGTCACCCGACCCGCTCGGTGGAGCGCGGCGAACGCAGCGGCGAGCCCCTGCCCGACCGGATCGTCACCGATCGCGGTGTACAGGGTGCAGGCGCCGGCGAGGCGCGCGAGCTCGACCGCGGCGACCCCACCGCCGCCGGCGGGCTCGTCCCACGCCTCGGTCGCGAGGCCGATCACCCCGGGCGCGGGCGAGCGGTCGACCCGGAGGAACGACACCCACTCGACGTGCCCGAGGACCGCGGCCCGCACCCGCCCGCGCTCAGAACGAGTCGCAGGCCAGGTCGTTGCCGTCGGCCGCGTAGTCGACCTCGGCGAGGACATCGGCCCCGCCGACGCTGACGATCCCGAGCAGGCGGAACCCTTCGCCGGTCCCGCAGGTGGCGTCCTCGTCGGCGTCGACGAACACGTCGACCCCGTAGGTGCCCGCGGCGTCGAGGCCGGCGATCACGACCTCGAACGTGTCGAGCGACACGGCGCCCGAGCCGGTGGCGACCTCACTGGTCGCGTCGCGGACCGACACATTGACGGTCGCGCCGTCGACGAGCGGGAAGCCCACCCCGGACACCGTCAGGTCGAACGTCTCGGTCGGGTTGTCGCAGGTGGCGGTGTCGACGTCGAGGAAGTCGGGGTACCCGTCGAGGTCGGAGTCGTCGTTGACCGGGTCGCCGTCGTCGTCCGGGTCTTCCTCGGCGGTCAGGCAGCCGTCCCCGTCGTCTTCGTCGTCGAGGTAGTCGGGGCGGCCGTCGGCGTCGAAGTCGTCGTCGGTCACGTCGTCGAGGCCCGGCGGGTCACCGGTGGTGTCCTGCGGGAGCAGCGCCTCTTCGTCCTCGAGCCGGGTCAGGACGTGGTCGCCGTCGTCGTCGTCGTCCCGGTAGTCGGGGGTGCCGTCGCCGTCGGTGTCGTCGTCGAGCACGCCCGCCGGGTTCCGGTAGTCCTCGGCGATCGTCGGGACGGAGTCGCCGTCCTCGTCGAGGTCCTGGTAGTCGGCGAGCCCGTCGGCGTCGAGGTTGTCGTTCGTCGGGTCGCCGTCGCCGTTCGCGTCTTCGTCGGCGGTGAGCAGGCCGTCACCGTCGTCGTCGAGGTCGTTCCAATCCCACGCGCCGTCGCCGTCGGTGTCGTCGTCCGCGGCGGAGCCGTTGCCGTCGGCGTCCTCGTGGGCGGTCGGCGCGCCGTCGTCGTCGTCGTCGGTGTCGTGCCAGTTCGCGGTGCCGTCGCCGTCGGTGTCGTCGTTCCGCGGGTTTCCGTCACCGTCGACGTCTTCCTCGAGGCCGAGGAGGGTGTCGTTGTCGTCGTCGGCGTCGATGTAGTCGGGGTCGGCGTCGTTGTCGAAGTTGTCGTTCCGCGGATCGCCGTCGCCGTCGGCGTCCTCCTGGATCGTGGACACGCCGTCGCCGTCGTCGTCTTCGTCGATCAGGTCGATCGTGCCGTCGCCGTCGGTGTCGAGCGGATCGGTCAGCGCGCCGAGCTCGTAGAAGTCGCCGACGCCGTCACCGTCGGAGTCGGCCTTCGTCGGATCCGACCCGAGGTAGGTCTCCTGGCAGTCGATCAGCGTGTCACCGTCGTCGTCGCCGATCTCGGACTCGGTGGTGGCGATGTCGAACGGCGGGCACGGCCAGTCGGTGATCACGACGGGCGGCGACACGCCGATGTCGACCGTGGGGTCGACCGACTCCGACAGCGGGTTGGCCCCGGATCCGGAGCAACCCACGTACAGCGCGACCACGGCGAGGAGCGTGGGGGACAGGAAACGCCGCATGTCGTCGAACCTCCGAGCACGCCCCCTGAACCGTTCGGGGACCCGAGCGCCGCGCACTATATCGCCCGTTCGAGTCTGGTGGCAGGTGGGGGCGGTCTGTTTAGCCCGTCAGTGGAAATCCCGCGATCGCACCGCGAGCGATCGGAGCGAATCGCCGTCCGGCTCGGGATCCGGCGCCTCCCAGAACGCGTCGACCAGGACCGAGGTCGCGTCGTCCTGGCGCTGCAGCCGCCCGTCGATCCCGAGGATCCGCGCCGTGCGGGCGAGCTTGCGGTTCGCGGTCCAGATCTTCGGCCACACGATCAGGTTCGCCATCCCCGTCTCGTCCTCGAGGGTCATGAACACCACGCCGTTCGCGGTGCCGGGCCGCTGGCGGATCGACACCAGGCCCGCGATCCGGACCTCTGCCCCCGACGCGGCGCGCGCGAGCTCGGCCATCGGCACGCACCCCCGCTCGGCCAGCGCGGCCCGGATCAGCGCGATCGGGTGGAGGTCCACCGACAGCCCGACCGACCGGTAGTCCGCCTGGAGCCGCTCGAGCACCGACTGGGGGCGCAGCACCGGCGCGGGCTCCTGCCGCTCGATCCCGGCGAACAGCGGCAGGTCCGTCCACAGGCCCTGCAGCACCCACGCGGCCCTCCGGCGATCCGGCCCGGCCACGTCGTCGAACGCGCCCGCCTCGGCGAGGGTCTGGAGCCGGCCGCGATCGAGCCCGGTCCGCCGCGCGAAGTCCGCCAGCGACGAGAACGGCCCGGCCTCGCGGGCGACCACGATCGCCTCGGCCTGGACCTCGCCCAGCCCGCGGACCAACCGCAGCCCCACGCGGATCGCGAGCCCGCCGGTGCAGTCCGCCGGCTCGAGCGTGCAGTCGTACGACGAGCGATCGACCGACACCGGCCGGAGCTCGACCCCGTGCCGTTGGGCGTCCGCCAGCAGCGCGCGCGGGCTGTAGAACCCCATCGGCTGGCTGTTGATCAGCGCGGCGGCGAACGCGGCGGGGTGGTGGTGCTTGAGCCAGCCGGACACGTACACCAGCAGGGCGAAGCTGGCGGCGTGCGACTCCGGGAACCCGTACTCGCCGAACCCGAGGATCTGCGCGTACACGGCCTCGGCGTAGGACCGCTCGATCCCGCGCTCGACCATCCCGAGGATCAGCCGCTGGCCCATCTCGGTCAGGTTGCCCCGCTTGCGCCACGCCCCCATCGCCCGCCGGAGTCGATCGGCCTCCCCCGCCGAGAACC
>JBEBJW010000022.1:0-16448 GCA_040079715.1 Myxococcota bacterium
TCGTACAGGGTCATCGGAGCCTCCACCAGGCCCGTCACCTCGACCAGCTCGGGACGGGCGGGAGCCGGGCGGCCCCCGAACCAGCTCGCCAGTCGATCCCACACCGCGTCGACCGCGGCGGGGGCGAGCGTGATCCCCGCCCACGCCGGCGCCCCGATCAGCGACCCGACCACCACGAGGACCCACGCCCGCCGGCCGGCCGATCGGGCCCGGGTCCGAGAACAGCCGTCGCCGTCGCGGTGGACGACCAGCCCGGTGTGCCGATCGTAGCTGTACCGGACGCACCCACCCGGGTGATCGCGCAGCAGCGCTCTCGCTTCGGACGCCGTGCGGGCGGTCAGATCGTGGACCGTCGCCCGGCAGGCGCGGCAGAACCGCGTCCGGTTGTCGCCGACCATCCGATCCCACCGGGCGGGGCACGGCTTCGGCACGGGCAGCTCGAGCTGGTTCATCGCCGTCACCTCCGATCGATCGGTGGCGGGGCACGCGCCGACGTTCACCGTTCGGACGCGATCGGCTGGCGATGATCGCCGATCCCCGGCTAGGTTGACGGTGACACGGAGCTCCCGATGCGACCGAACCCATCGCTCCCGCTCTTCCTGGCCGCGGTGGGCTGTGTCCAGGGGTCGTACCCGCCGGCGCCGCAGCTCCGGATCACCGTCACCGATCCCGCCGGGGTCGAGTGGCTCGCCGCCCAGGACGGCGCGGTGGTCCGGCACCTCGTCGGGCACAATTGCGATCCGGCGACCTGGGTTCAGCTCCACTCGGACCCGCCGCAGGACGCGATCGAGGACCTCGGGGTGTTCGGGTGGCTCGCGATCCCGGACGCCGGCGGTGACGTGGCCTACCTGCCCGGGGTCGGGTCGGTGCGCTGGAACCTGACCGCTGCGGCGACCGGCGGCGCGACGGCGTGGCAGGGGGGGGTCGCCGCCCTCGTCACCGCCGACGCCGGCGAGCTGACGTGGTCGCTGACGGACGGCGAGCTGTGCGCCATCGGCGGGACCACCGACGCGCCGTCGTGTGTGGCGTCCCCGGGCCCGGTGACCGTCGACCTCGTGGGCGAGGAGATCGACCTGTCCGCCTCGTCCGACGACGACGGAGCCCCCGGGTGGGCCACCGACGCGGCCACCGGCGACCCGGTGTGCGGCGGTGAGCCGCCCGGCACCTGACGCCCCGCGACACGCTGCCACCGCCGCGTCACCCGGCAGGCCGGCTACGCCGCCGACGCCCCGCGCCCCGGAGCGCACCGCGTACGCGGCCGTCAACCGCGGGTCCCTCGCCGCGTTCAGGCAGACCCGCGCGACTGGCCGCACGCGTTCGAGCCGAGTGTTGCGACGGCGTGACCGCGCAGCACAGCGCCGACGGCCCGCTCAGGGACAGCATCACCGGGTGGTCGGGCCATCGACGGCGGCGCGACGAGGGGATCTTCGGGGAACATTGCACTGGAACATTGCGGCGGGTGAGTTAACCAGCGTTCAGCGCGCGACGCGTGCTCTCGCCCAACCCACCCGTCGGGTGGCGCGGCCCTGAATCCACCGAAAAGTGAGACCCAACTGAACGCCCAGACCGAGACGTGGAAAGTATACGCCCTGATCAACGAAGATCTCTCGCAGATCTTCATCGGCGCGCTGAGCCTCCCGATGGCCCAGATGGACAGCGCGTGCAAGACGATCGCGGGTGAGATCGTCGACTGGGAGCCGGCCCATCACCGGGTGTCGGTCGAGGTCGTCGAGCAGTTCCCGACGCAGCGACACGCGAAGGCCTACGCGAACTGGCTCCTCCGGGACGGCGCGTTCGAAGGCGTGGAGAACTACGCGATGGGTCTCGACGCCGCTCTGGCGTAGACGCCGCCGCGCCGGGACCTCCGGGTTCCCCAGCGCCGATCGAGGTTCACCCTCCCTGGGATCTCCCACGGAGGGCGTTCGTCGTTCGGGAGGCGCTGGTCATCCAGCCTGGCCGAGATGGTGGACTCCGTCCACGAACTCCGATATCGTGGACTCCGTCCACGATAGGAGGGTCCGATGGAGTACGTGGAGCACGTTCGGGCGTTCAACCGGCGATGGACCGAGGTCCTCGGCCTGCTCGACGCGGGGCTGCTCGAGACCGGCCACTCGTTGACCGAGGCGCGGGTGTTGTTCGAGCTCGGCCGCCGCGAGGGCTGGGATCGCGCGGCGCTCCGCGATCGCCTCGGGATCGACGCGAGCTTCCTGACCCGGGTGGTCGCGCGGCTCGAGCAGGCGGCCCTGGTCGCCGCGGCCCCCTCCCCGACCGACGGGCGGCGGATCACCCTGTCGCTGACCCCCGTCGGCCGCGCAGCGTACGAGCTGCTCGATCGACGGTCGAGGGACCAGATCGCCGGGTCGATCGCGCCGCTGACCGACGAGGCCCGGCGCACGCTGGCCGAGGCGATGACCGTGGTGACGAGCCTGCTCCACCCGCCGCCCGCCGCCGAGCGCGCGATCGCCCTGCGCCCGGTGGGACCCGGCGACCTCGGGTGGGTGGTCCAGCGGCACGGCGCGATCTACGCCGAGGAGTACGGGTGGGATGCGTCGTTCGAGGCCCTGGTGGCCACGATCGTCGCCGAATGGCAGGCCAACCGGCGATCCGGCGGCGAGGACGCGTGGATCGCCGAGGTCGACGGGGCCCGCGCCGGCTGCGTGTTCTGCTGTCGACGCGACGCCGACACGGCCCAGCTCCGGATCCTGCTGGTGGAGCCGTGGGCGCGCGGGCTCGGACTCGGCGCCCGGCTGGTCGACACCTGCGTCCGGTTCGCCCGGGAGGCCGGGTACCCCCGGATCCGCCTGTGGACCAACGACGTGCTGACGTCCGCCCGGCGGATCTACGAGGCGGCCGGGTTCGCGTTGGTCGCGGAGGAGCCGCACCGGTCGTTCGGCCACGACCTGATCGGGCAGACCTGGGAGCGGGCACTGTGCGATCCGACGCAGCCCGCGGCGCCCGGGCCAGTTACCCCGGAGCGGTGAGCACCCGCGAGCTCGGAAAGGCAGACCGGCGAGCCCGGATCCACGCAGCCGCCCGCGACCTGTTCGCCGAGCGCGGGTACGACGGGACCACGATCCGCGCGATCGCCGCCCGGGCCGGGGTCGGCACCGGCACCGTGCTGCTGTACGCGACCAGCAAGGCGGACCTCCTGATCGCGCTGTTCGCCGACGAGCTCGCCCGGGCGCTCGACGCCCAGCTCGACACCCTCCCCGAGGGCGCGCTCGAGGACGAGCTCGCCCACCTGTTCCGCGGGTTCTACGCGCGGTACGCCGAGCAGCCGGCGGTGTTCCGGGCGTACATCCGGGAGACGTTCGCGCTGCCAGCGACGGTCGACGACCCGTACGACGCGATCTCCCGCACGTTCGTCGCGCGGTTGGTGGCCCGGATCGAGGCCCACCGCGCCGAGCTCCGGCCGGACGTGGACCCGACCGTCACCGCGTTCGCGTGCTTCGGCGTGTACCTCGTGCTGGTGTCGCAGTACCTGCGGGACCCGGGCCCGGTCGATGTCGCCGTGGCCACGCTCCGCGCGATGATCGGTCAGCTCCTCCGACCGCTCAGGCTGCCGCAGCCCGTCAGGCCGTCGCTGGAGACGCCCGGCGGCTGACCGCGAGGCGAACCCCGTGGCGGGGGCCGGCGGTCGCGTTCCGGCGGACGGGCGCCTCGTCGGACCGGCTGTCGAACCGGAACCGCTGGATCAGCGTCGCCACCACGACCTTCATCTCCCACGTCGCGAGCGCCGCGCCGATGCACCGCCGGACGCCGCCCCCGAACGGGATCAGCTCGTACGGCTTGAACGTGCGCTCGAGGTGGCGCTCCGGCCGGAACGCGTCCGGATCCGGGTACAGCGCGGGATCCGCGTGGAGCATCGCCGCGATCATCGCCACGTGGGTCCCGGCGGGCAGCGTGTACGGTCCGAGGGTCATCGGCGTCACCAGCGTCCGCACGAAGTCCGGCACGATCGCGTGCATCCGGAGCGTCTCCTGGACCACCGCGTCGAGGTACGGCAGGTTCCCGAGCGTGTCCGACACCCCGTCCCACCCGTCGACCTCGGCCTCGAGCCGCGCCCGGGCCTCCGGGTGCCGCGCCAGGTGGTACAGCATCCACGCCATCGCGATCTGCGTGGTCTCGTGACCGGCGAACAGCAGCGTCACGAGCTGATCGCGGACCTCGTCGTCGTCGACCGCCCCGCCGTCGGCGTGGGTCGCGTCGAGCAGCATCGACAGCACGTCGTCGCCGCGCTCGCCGGCCCGGCGCTCGCGGATCGTGCGGTGGAGCATCGCGTCGAACGCCTCCTTCGCCCGGAGGAACCGCGGCCCGGGTCCGACCGGCAGCTTCAGCATCGCCGGCACGAACAGGAGCTCGGGCCGGAGCGTCCGGACGAACGCCCGGATCGCGTCGGTGTGGCGCGTGACCTCCGCCGCGTCGTCGATCCCGAACACCGCGCGGGCGATCACCTCGAGCGAGATCGACAGCATCTCGTCGAGGGCGACGATCTCGGCGCCGGGCACCTCGCCCCACCGGGCGGACGTCCGGAGCGTGATCTCGCGCATCCGCTCGGTGTACGCCTTCATCCGCGGCCCGTGGAACGACGGCATCAGCAGCCGGCGCGCCTCCTTGTGCCGGGCGCCCCAGATCGCGATCACGCTGTCGGCGCCGAGGACCGGCAGCAGCGCGTCGACCGCGAACGGCCGGACCTCGTCGGTCGTCGCCTTGAACAGGTCCCGCAGGACGTCCGGATCCGCGGTGCACACGATGTCGCCGTTCCAGGCGTCGATCCGGAACGTCTTGCCGTGCTGGGCGGCGAGCGGCGGCCACATCGCGTACGGCTGGCGGAGCAGCTTCCAGGTGGTCCACAGCTTCGACGATGTGGCCCGCGGTACCTCGGTCATCGGCGACCTCCCGAATCGTGAACGCGTTCAAGTTTGAACGTGTTCATGATGTACCGTGGTCCGCGCCGCGCGGGGGTGGGTGCAACGCCGCGCTGCTCCGTCCCCCGCGATCAACGTCCGGTGTCGTCCCGGTACCAGAACGCGAACGGGAACTCCCGCCACGCGGGCGGATCGTGGTCGTCGAGGAGCACGATCAGTCCCTCCTGCGCCGGCCAATCGCCGGTGTCGAGCGGGAACTCGAACACGTCGAGGTACCCGGTGGTCCCGTGCGGGTCGAACGTCACCACGCCCGGCATGTCGACGAACCGGACCTCGACGGGGTCCCCTTCGGGGTCGCGGTACTGGACCTCGAGCTCGAACCGCTCGCCCGGCTCGAGGTCCTGGACGAAGTAGCCCTGCGCCTCTCCGGTCCGGAAGAAGTCGTACGGCTTGCCGTTCAGCGACAGCAGCTCGGGCGCCTGGTTTCCGCACCCGAGCCACGCCAGGGCGACGATCATCGGGACACCTCGAGCGTGAGCTCGGCCCACGCCGGCTGGGAGGTCCGCACCGCAGCGGGCTCCGGCACCTCGCCGCCGAATGGGGACTGCCACTCGGTCAGCACCACCCATACGGTCAACGTGGCCGGCGCGTCGGCGGGGATCGCCCACCGGTTGAACGCGTGGCCGGGCGCGTCCGGGCCGCGGTCGATCAGCGTCCGCCCGCTCTGATCGAGGGTCCCGCCGTCCACCCACCACGCCACCCGGTTGTAGTGCGGGTCCTCGATCGTCACCTCGAGCTCGACCACGGTGCCCGGCGTCGCCGGACCGGAGGCGGTGATCGTCACCGGCAGCGTCGGATCCGCGGCGGACCCGACCGCGGTGACGACCTCGACGTCCATCTCGTACACGCCGGTGTCGGTGTCGATGTACAGGTGCTCCGGGACCTCGGACACCGGGATCGACACGTAGTTCGCGCCGGACGCGACGGACCCGTCGGGCGCGGTCGCGACCGCCAGCACCGGCACGACCGACTGACACAGCTCTCCGGGGAACGGCTCGTTCCAGCTGCCGACCTGGTCGTACGGCACGCACCCGTCGAACGCCACCGACGGGACATCCCACGCGATCGGGTTCCCGGTGCCGAGCGCGTCGACCAGCGCGTCGTTCTCGAAGCACCGCAGATCGGTGACGCCCACCGCGTCCGCGGTCGACAGCCCGCACACGCTGAACGCCACCTCGACGTCGCGGCGGGTGCCACCGGGCGCCACCACCAGCGCCTCGACCGTCCGCGGGGTCCCGGCCGGCGCCCGCGGCGGGTACGCCCGCACCGCGATCACCTTCGTCTCGTCGACCACGTAGTCGAGCGCGATCCGACCGTCGCGCGGGGCGTACGGGTAGAACGTCGGGAAGGTGCAGCCGGATACGGCCAGGCCTGCGAGCGCGATCAAAACGACACCTCGGCGCCGATCGTCGGCAGGATCGGGACCCACACGTTGACGTCTCGCTCCGAGTAGTCCCAGTTGTAGGTCGACACCACCGGGTTCTGGTGGTTGGTGGCGTTGTACAGATCGAGGTACACGGTCCATCGGCTGCTCCGCGCGATCCAGGTCTTGTCGATTCGAACGTCGAGTTGGAAGAACGCAGGTGAGCGCTCGGCGTTGGCGTCTCCGGTCACCGGCGTGTAGATGTCGAGCGAGGTGACGTACACGGCCCCGAGCGGGGTGTACGGCTGGCCGATCCCGGACCGGACCTTGCCCGATACCCCCCACCCGCGCGGCAGATCACGGGCGACCATCAGGGTGGCGTCGAACGGGGTGTCGTAGTCGCTCGGGACGATCCCGCCGTCGAGGTCGCGCACGCTGCGTCCCACGCTCGCCCCGAGCCACCCGAACCACCCGTCGGCCGGGAGCCGGCGGATCAGCAGCTCGGCGCCGGTGGCGTCCCCGGTGGTGACCACGTAGCTCGGGTCGAACGCGAGATCCTGGGCGAACTCGTATTCTGCGGGGGACAACACCGCACGCTCGCCGGTGACCACCAGGTCCGAGAACCAGCTCCGGTAGGCGTCGACCGACACGCTCCACGCGCCACCGATCCCGACCTCCGCCCCGGCCGAGACCTGAGTCCCGCGGATCAGCAGCGGCGGCTCTCCGTCGATCGCGTACCGGTCGGCGGTCGGCGCCTGCGAGAACCGACCGGCGAACCCTCGGAGGGTCACCGGGTCGGCCAGCTTCAGCCGCACCGCGCCCCGCGGCTCGACGACGTGGACCCAGGCGCCGACGAGCTGGTGAGAGGCCTCGCGGATCCCGGGCGACACCCACAGCGGCCCCGCGGTCCACTCGAGCGCGGCGTGCGGGCCGACCCACACCTGAGCGTCGTCGATCGCCGGCCCCTCCTGATCTCCGGCCGGGCCCACCCCGAGCTCGACCAGGGTGGCGTCTCGGATCCGCCCGTCGACGCCCGCCTCGATCGCGACGGCGTCGGACGCGGTGATCCGGGTGCGGTGGGCGAGCCAGGCGGACCGGGTGTGGACGTCGAGGTCCTGGGGGGTGCCGGTGAACAGCCCGAGGCCTTCGATCAGGTTCCGCTGGTGGTCGCGCCCGACGGCGGCGCGGGTGTGGGTCTCGACCACCTCTCCTGCCGTGTTCAACCCGAGGACCACCCGGGTGAAGTGGTTCTGGAGCTGGTTCTGCAGGTCGACCGTGCCCTCGGGGAGCACCGGGAGCGGATCCCAGTCGCCGTCGCCGTTCAGGTCCTGGCGCTCGGGGATCGTGCGGATCGCGTCGTCGGCGCCGAACGCGGCGGCGAACACCTCGCCGTGGGCACCGACCGGGTGGGCGAGCTTGGCGTAGAAGTCACTGTACGGCACGCGGAGGCCAGCGGGCCGGTACTGGTCGTTCGACAGCCCGGCGACCTCGTTCCGGACGAGCTGGCCGGCCCGCACCACCGACGACAGCCACGACGACCGACCGGACAACCGCAGATCGAAGTCCGCCGGCAGCGGGATCCGCGTGGCGCCGCCGATCTCCATCAGGTCGACGTGGATGTCACCGTGGAGCCCACCACCGACCAACGGCCCGTCGTCGGTCCTGGCATCGACCACCGCCTGTGCGACGTCGCCGTACCGCGCGGGCAACCCTCCGGGGTAGAACTCGATCCGATCGATCAGGGACGGGTCGATCACCGACTTGCCGACGAGCAGGTGGAACAGGAACGGCACCTGGACGCCGTCGACGTACGCGCCCGTGTTGTCGGCCTCGGCGCCGCGCACCACCAGCGCCCCCTCGATCGACCGCGGCCGGGCGACGGACGGCAGGGCCTGGAGCGCGCGGATCGGGTCACCGAAGCTGCCCGGCACCCGACGAAGCTCCTCGATCCCGATCACCTCCCGGTCGACGGCGTCGGTCGCGTCCTGCCCGTACACCGTGATCTCTTCGGGCACCCCGACCGGGACGAGCCAGATCTCGTCGGACAGCCCCTCCGCCGGCACGGTCAACGAGACGGACACCGCCGCGTGATCGGGCGACGCGACCTCGACGGTGACCGCGCCCGGCTGGTGGTCGAACACCACGCGTCCGTCGGCGTCGGGGGTGTACGCCGCCCCGTCGACGGTGACCGACGCGAACGCCACCGGCGCCCCCGAGCCCCGCTCCCGGACCACCAGCTCGACCCGAGCGGACTGCGCCGCTGCGGCGACGCTGTACGCCGCCAGCCATCCTGGACCCACCGGACCTCCGACACCGGTGTGATGTCCGGGCCCTCGGAAACGGATCGCCGGGTGGTGCGGGTGGACGCGACGCGGGAGCAGGGCTGCACGTTCGCAGGTCGATCCTGCACGGACCAGCCCTTCCCACCGACGGTCCGAGCCGGTACCTGGCGGGGATGACCGCCCAGACCCAGCTCGGCCCGATCGCGATCACCCTCGTGTACCTGCTCGTGTACTACGCGTTCATGATCCGCCAGATGTGGGTGAAGTTCACCCTGTCGCGATCGTACGCGACGCGCGGGGAGAAGTTCGATCGGTACTTCGGTCAGGATCGGGAGATGTTGGCCGCCGACCGGGTGCTGCTGAACATGCACGAGCACATGACGCCGTTCCTGGCGTTGCTGTGGCTCCACGCGGTGTTCGTCGGCCCGACCGGCGCGACGGTGGGCGGGGCGGTGTACGTCGGCAGCCGGTTGGCGTATCCGCTGCTGCTCGGCCCGCGCCTCGGTCGGTGGATCCCGGCCCGGCTCACGATCGCGACCGGTACGGGGTACCTCGTGCTGTTGTACCTGCTTGGCGCAGTCGGGTGGGCGCTGGTCCGCTGACGAGCCTCGAATTCGTCTTCGCCCCGGACTTCGTCGGGCGAAGCTGAATTATGTCCACCCCACCCTAGCCCTCCCCAGGGAGGGAATTCACTCAGCGGGAGGACGCGGCACCCGTCCCGGCCCGTGACCGGAGGCGTCGAGCTCCTTGATCCGCTTCTTCGGCGCCTGCGCGCGGTAGCTCTCGTCGATCCACCGCTCGAGCCGATCGACCGACACCTCGGACCCCGGCGGGAACGTCGCGGCGACCCACCCGCTCTTGCCGAGACCGTACGCGGCGGGCTTCACGCCCGGGAGCTCCAGCGCCACGAGGAACGTGTGCGGCAGCTTGCACGACACGCCGAGCGGCTCGCCCTCGAGGCTCAGGTAGGCGAACGTCTTGTCGTTGACGGCCAGATCGAGGTGCCCAGGCCACGGGCTCTTGGTGTGCGCGCCGGGATAGGCCAGCCCGAACGCGCGCAGGTGGAGCAGGACCGCATCGGACATCGCGACCTCCCGGACGGACATCGACCCTACGACGGACGCTCGCGCGACACCAGCGAGCGGAACCCGCCGAAGATCATCCGCTTCATGTCGAACGGCATGTCGGGCTGGCCGAGCTTCATCCGGGGATCCGCCATCACCCGGGCGTTGACCGCGTCCCGGGCTTCGCGCGACGGGTAGGTGATCCACGCGAACACGACCTGCTCCCCGTCCTTGGCCTGGACCGCCCGCGGGAACGAGGTGAGCTCGCCGTACGGCACGTCGTCCGCCAGGCACTCGTGGTACGCGAGCGCGCCGTGCTCGATCCACACCGCTGCCGCGTCCTCGGCGATCTTCCGGTAATCTCCGACGCGATCCTCCGGGACCGCCAACACGAAACCGTCGACGTACATCGGGACCTCCTGCCCGGTGGATATCGTGAGCGGCGGCGGGTCAGTAGATCCCGGGGACGAGTCGCCACCGGATCCGGGCCGCGTACGCCGGGTACCCCGGCAGCGCCGCGCGCAGGAGCCGATCCTCGAGCGCGGTCCGGACCGCCACCCCGCGGGGACGAACGCCCAGGTTCACGACGAACGACGCGGCGAGGATCCGGCGGTCCCACCCGGCCCCGGCGTCGGCGTCGGCGAGGCGCCGTTCGGCGAGGTCCGAACCGGCTGGGGTGAAGAGGTCAGGGTGGTGCCGACCTCGGCCAGCACCACGTACAGGACGCCCTGCCAATACCGCAGCGTGCCCGCGCCGAGGAACACGAACCCGGCGAACGCGAGGACGCCGAGGGAGCTCGCGACGATCGCTCGACCCCGTGCCATGGCGGCCCCCGTGGTTCCAGCGATCCCGTATCCGGGGGCTACGCGGGGTGGCCGCCGGTCGGGTCGGGGTCCTTCGGGTCAGGCGGGCTGCACTGCTGCGCGGTCGTGTCGATCAGGGTGGCGGTCGACGGGTCCCACGCCTCGACCGCCTCGGGGATCGGCCCGTCGCAGGTCCAGCCGCCGTCCTTGCCGCAGGTGTCGGTGCACCGGCACTGGTTCTCGCAGTACACCGGCGCGATCACCACCGTGTGGGCCTCGCGACAGTCGACGAACGGGCTGTCCGCCGCGTCGGACCGCTTCTTCGGGTCGATCGACGCGGCCTCCTTCGGGTCGACGGTGTCGATCGGATCGTCCGGCCACACCACCACCTTCGGGTCGCCGGGGTCCGGATCGAACGCGTTCACCGGGTCCACCAGGAAGCACGCCTCGTCGACGAGCTCCACCACCACGGCCCAGGTCTGGTGTTCGTACGACTCGGTCGGCACGTCGGCCCGAGCGGTCGCGAGCAGCGCGATCAGCATCGATTCCTCCTGCACACGAGGTACCGGACCGGCGGTCGCGGCGGACCCGGTCGGTGTACCGGGTCGTCGCAGGCGTCGCCCGCGTCCCCTCCCCTACGGACGAGTGACTACACAGCCTTGCGGATCGCGTACCGCTGGAGGGTCACCCCGCCGTCGAACGCGGCGTGCTCCAGCAGGTCACACTCCACCGGCGCCGGCATCCGGTCGAACAGCGGGCGACCGGACCCGAGCACGACCGGATGGAGGAACAGCACCAGCTCGTCGAGCAGCCCGCGCTCGAGGAGCTGGGTGGCGACGGTGGCCCCGCCGACCCCGACCGGCCCGTCGAGCGCGGCGCACACCTCGGCGAGCGCGTCGATCGACGCCACCACCCGCGTGTCGTACGGAGCGGCGGTGCGGGTGGACGACACGAGGATCTTCGGCGTTTCGGTCCAGATCCGGCCGTACTCCTGCAGGTAGTCCGGCAACGACGCGTCGCTGCGGGCCGCGGGCCAGAACCCCTCCATCGTCTCGAAGATGGTGCGGCCCTGGACGAACGCGACGAGCCCCCTCGCCCGCCGGTTGAACTCGCGGTGCAGCGGCTCGCCGATCCGCATCCACGAGCCGCCGCCCTGCTCTCCGGCGGTATGCTCGATCGACAGGTCGAGCGAGACGTTCATCCAATAGGTGAGGCGCGCCATGGTCCCGCCCCGTAACCCGCCGCAGGCGACCGTCGGCGCCGTCGAGCGTGGCAACGCGGTCGTCCTCGTGACGCTGGATCCGGCGGGGGCGCTGCTCGATCGCCGGAGGGTCGCCCTGACCGAGGGCCTGTCGACCCACCCGTACCACCACGAGGGCGCGTGGGCGGTCGGGCGGTACCTGAACGCCCCGTGGGCCCGCCCGATGCAGCTCGACGACGCGATCGCGCTGGTCCGACAGGTCCAGGCGGCGGCGGAGCACGGCGCGGACGAGGCGGTCGCGGCGCTGGCCGGATCGGTGGCGGTGCCGATCGGCGCGATCGCGATCCGGGCGTGGCCGTCCCTCCCCCCGACGATCGAGGCGCGGATCCGGGACGCGCGCGCGCAGACGATGGCGGACTCGGTGATGTACCGCCAGGCGCTCGCGGGGGCGGCCGAGGCGCGGGGCTGGGCGGTGCACGCGTACGAACCCGACCACGTGCTGCGCGACACGGTGGACGCCGTGACCGCGATCGGGAAGGCGGCCGGTCCGCCGTGGCGGGCGGAGCAGAAGCTCGCGGCCGCAGCCGCCCTCGCGATCCGACGGGACCACCTGGCCCGCGACCGGAAGACCGGTGACGTAGGCCGAGCTGCGTCGGAGGAGCCGTGAGCTCCAAGGTGTCGGCCGGTCCGGGGTGCTGATCGCGCGGTCGGTTTAATGACCGCGCCCCAGACTTATCGAAACCGGGTGCCGATCGGCCAATAGCCTCCATCCAGGAGGCTCGCTCACGATGGAAGACCCCCGCCGCACGGCGCTGAAGCGCTGGTCCGCTCGCCCGACCCACCTCGTCTCCGGCGCCACGGGGTTCGTGGGCGGCGCGCTCGTGCTCGAGCTCCTCCGCCGGACCGACGACCCGATCTGCGCGGTGGTCCGCGCGACCGGCCGCACCGCCCGCCAGCGGTTCCACGACGCGCTCGCCCACGCGTCCCAGGTGTACGGCGTCGCGCTCGATCCCGGCGACCTCGACCGGTGCCGGGTGGTCACCGGAGACCTGCTCCGGCCCGGGTGCGGCATCGATCCCGACGACGTGGGCCCGGTGGGCCAGGTGTGGCACTGCGCGGCCTCCCTCCGGTACGAGAACCGGTACCTGGAAGAGATCCGGGCGACCAACGTCGACGGGACCCGCCACGTGCTGGCGCTCGCCGAGCGCCTCGGCGCAGAGGCGTTCAACTACGTCAGCACCGCCTACGTGGCCGGCCGTCGGACCGGCGCGATCCCGGAGCAGGCCGTCGAGGACCTCGCGACGAACAACGGGTACGAGCAGAGCAAGATCGAGGCCGAGCGCCTGGTGTCGGCGGCGCCCGGGATGCGGGTCCGGATCTTCCGCCCGAGCGTGGTGGTCGGCCACAGCGAGACCCTGGCAGCCACGACGTTCAGCGGGTTCTACGGGTTCTTGCGGCAGCTGGTCCAGTTCAAGGGGATGGTCGACCGGACGCAGCAGGGCCTGCTCGCGCGGACGCCGCTCCGGATCCGGCTCGACGCCGACGCCCGGATCAACCTGGTCCCGGTCGACGCGGTGGCCGAGGAAGCCGTCCGGATCGGCCTCGCGGACGAGGCCACCGGGATCTTCCACCTGACGAGCGCGCGACCGCCGACCGTCGGGCTCGCCGTCCGGACCCTGTTCTCGATCGTCGACCTCCACGAGCCCCGGTTCGTGGACACCCCCGAGGCCTTCGAGTGGCTCGACGCCCGGTTCGACGAGCGTCTCGACTTCTACGGTTCGTACATCCGCGGCGACAAGCAGTTCGAGCGCGCCCGGACCGACGCCGCGCTCGGCGGGATCGCCGGCCCGGAGGTCACCTACGACGGGGAGCGGCTCGCGTCGATGGGGCGGTGGTACCTCGAGCTGCTCTCGCAGGAGCGCCGACGACTGCCGGTGGCCCGGTGAGCGCGCCGGCGTTCGTGGTCGGGACCGGCCGGTGCGGCTCGACCCTCCTGTCGAACATGCTCCGGGCGCACGGGCAGATCCTGAGCGTGTCCGAGCTGTTCACCCTCGCGACCGACCTCGGGGGGCGGGTCGCCGAGACCTTTCCGTCCGAGCCGGTGGACGGGGCGGCGTTCTGGCGGATCGTCGCCGGGGTTCACCCGAAGTCCGCCGCGATGCTCCGCCACGGGGTCGCGATGGACGAGGTGCTGTACCGTCCGACCGCCGCCACGCGGTTCACGGCCGAGGACGGCGTCCCGGCGCTGCTCCAGACCACCCTCCCCCACCTGTCGCCCGAGCCGGACGTCCTGTTCGCCGAGGTGGAGCGGTTCGTGGTCGATCGCCCCACCGCCCCGGTCGGCGACCACTACCGGGCGCTGTTCGGGTGGCTGGCGCGTCGGTTCGACAAGCGGCTGTGGATCGAGCGCTCGGGTGGGTCGCTCCGGATCGTGACCCGCCTGGCGGCCGCGTTCCCGGACGCGCGGTTCGTCCACCTCGTCCGCGACGGGCGGGACTGCGCGTTGTCGATGAGCCGCCACCTCGGGTTCCGGATGGCGCTGGTCGCCGCGCAGCTCACCGAGATCCTCGGCGTCGACCCGTACGAGTCGGCCGACCGGTCGCTGGACGGCGATCTGCCGGACGAGCTGGTCCCGTTCTTGCCGGAGCGGTTCGACCCCGACGCGTTCCGTCGGTACGAGACCCCGCCGGCGCTGTGCGGGCATTACTGGTCGGGGGAGTGCATGGCGGGCGTGCGCGCGCTCGCCGCCGTCGACCCGGCGCGGGTGTTGGTGCTGCGGTACGAGGACCTCGCGCGGGATCCCGAGGGCCCGTTGAACCGGTTGACGGCGTTCCTCGGGGCGGACTTCGCCGACGGAGCCTGGGCCCGGGAGATGTCCGGGCTGGTCCGCCCGCCGGCATCGACCTGGGCGGCGCTCCCGTCGCGCGAGCTCCGGTGGCTGGACGCGGCCTGTCGACCCGGGTTCGACGCGCTGGGGGGCCTGTACCCCTGACCGGGGACCGCCGATCCGAGGCCAGGATACGCCGACGGCCGGAGGCGGGATGACCTTGGTGGTCGACGGCGCGAACGTGGTCGGCTCGGTGCCGGACGGGTGGTGGCGGGATCGCGCCGGCGCCGCCCGACGGCTCCGGGATCGCCTCGCCGCCGGGGTGGCCGGGTTCGAGGGCGCCGAGGTGGTCCTGGTGGTGGAGGGAGCGGCCGTGGGGATCGGCAGCGTCGACGGGGTCCGGGTGGTCGGCGCGCCCGGCTCCGGTGACGACGCGGTGGTCGACGAGGTCCGCGACGGCACCGACTGCGTGGTCGTCACCGCCGATCGCGGGCTCGCGGCGCGCGTCCGGGCGCTCGGGGCGCGGGTGGTCGGTCCCTCCGCGGTCCGCCGTACAGGACCGTAGCGCAGCGCGAGCGAGGTCGTGCGGGGCGGGTCGCTCACCGCGACAGGACGTTGCTGTTCCCGGTCGCCGGCTCGACCAGCGAGACGCCCTCGTACATCACCAGGAACACGCCCGGCAGATCCGGGTGGGGGATCATCGGCCCGTCGTCGGCGAACGTGTACGGTCCCCCGATCATCGCGTACTCGGCGCGGTCGCCGGTCGTGAGGTCGACCCGCACGAACTCCTCGGTGTACGGGCCGGCCGTCCACAGCGCGCCGTCGGCGCCGAGCACCGCGAAGTCGTCGCCGAGATCCGGGCCCACCCCGAGCAGCGCGTCCGGGTCCGACGACGACACGGCCGTGCGCTGGCCGGTCGCGAGGTCGATGCTCTGGAGCTGGGTCCAGCCCGTCGCCGCCAGGATTCGGTCGCCGTCGAGGACCAGCCACGGGTAGTCGTCCGCCATGGCCGGCCCGGCGCCGACCCCGAGGTCGAGCGGCCGCTCGATGCTGTACGCGGTCACGACCCGGCACCCGCCGTCGCGCAGCGCCACCACGCCCTTGATCCCGAGCAGCTCGCTCGGGGTGCCGCCCCGGGCGCCGCGCAGGTACAACGTCCCGTCGGGCCCGACGACCAGGTTGGCCGACCCGTCCTGCGGGCTGCTCGGGATCGACCACCCGACGTCGAGGCCGTACCCGCCCACCTGGCAGATCGGGGCGCCGTAGGCGTCGAGCTTGCGTTGCTCGTAGATCACGGTCCGCGCGCCGCTCGCGGGATCGATCCGGTAGATCTCCGCCCCGCTCACCGAGGAGTCGAGCGCGTACCACATCCCGTCCGGCCCGCGCTGGACGTCGGACAGGTCGCTCGGGAACGGGCCGGCGCCCACCTCGACGATCCCCTGCAGCACGTCCTCGTACCGACCGCTCACGATCGTCCGGTCGCCGGTGGCGAGATCGACCGCGAGCACGCCGCTCGCGTCGATCGACGACGACGACGCGTAGGTGACGAGCAGCCGCCCTCCGTCGACGAACCCGCCCCCCACGTCGATCCAATCGAGCGACGGCCCCGACCCGAACGTCCCGCTGGCCAGGTCCTGGACCCGCTCGCACCGCGGATCCTCGGCGTTGAGCGGATGTCGGCAGTCGACGGGCAGGACGGACTCGACGAACCGCTGCGGGTCGTCGCAGTCGCCGTCGTACTCCATCAGGCCCCACGCGCACGCGCTCCCGTCGATCGGACCGCAGGTCGAGCTGGCCGCGCACCACCCGTGCTCGCTCAGATCGGCGCACACCTCGCACGTGTCGAGCGACGTGGTCGCGTCGGTGGTGGTCGAGGTGTCGTCCGCGGCGGGATCGCCGAACACGCAGCCCCCGAGCCCGATGAGCA
Organism: Myxococcota bacterium; assembly: GCA_040079715.1. Lineage (GTDB taxonomy): Bacteria > Myxococcota_A > UBA796 > UBA796 > JACKER01. Next base: position 16,396 of record JBEBJW010000022.1, read on the forward strand.
CGCCGATCGTCGTCGTCCGCAGGTTCATGACCGCCTCCTGTCTCTTATACACA